>DATHNK010000438.1:0-5624 GCA_035486075.1 Bacteroidia bacterium | reverse complement strand
GGAACGTCTTTATAAATTACCTGGCCTGTAGTAGGTTGTTGTAAGCCGGTTATTATACGCAGAAGCGTACTTTTGCCGCAACCTGAAGGGCCAAGCAATGCAACAAAATCACCCGACTCCACGGTCATGTTGATGTGCTTTAGCGCAGTGAAGCGGTATTGCCTTGTAAGGTAAACCTGGGAGATATCCGCTAATTCAAATATTTTTTGTTTGCTGTCCATAAAATGCTAAGTTATTAAGAAACCTTCAAAGATTATTCCATTTTATATTTTTCTTTTGCCAGTGCATAAAGCCTTCTCCATCCGAAACGGTTGATGCACGTTACAAAAACGATCATAACAAAAGCAGCGGCAAACAACATGGGGTAGTTGCTTTTAGCTGTTGCATCTGCAATTATGGAACCAAGCCCGATGGTAGAATATGTCTTCTCATTTGTGGTTACATATTCTGCTATCACACTGGCATTCCAGGCTCCTCCCGATGCGGTAATAGAGCCTGTAATAATAAACGGGAAAAGCGCGGGAAGAATAAGCGTTTTCCAATAGTTCCATTTTTTCAGCCGCATCAGTGAGGCTGTGTAACGCAAGTCTTGCGGGATAGTTGAAACACCTGCAATTACATTAAACAACAAATACCATTGTGTCCCTAGTATCATCAATACAATAGCTGCAATATTTATACCAAATGGTAATTTAATAAAAAATAAAATTAAAATTGGGAAAAACGCTGTGGCGGGAACAGATGCAGCGATCTGCACCAGCGGCTGAAGTACCAGTGCCGCTTTTTTGTTGCTGCCGATCAATACCCCAACAGGGATAGTCCAAAGCAATGACAGGGAGAGTGCAACAAATACCCTCGACATAGTGGCAAATGCGGCTTCCAGTATATGCAGGTAATCGCCCGCTTTAACCGTGCTCATAAATGCGATCATCCGTTGTGCGCCAAATAACAATACAAGCCCAAGGATCATGGCAATCACAATTAATACCTTTTTGTTTACCGGTTTGTCCACATTTACTACTACTACTTTTTTTCTGGAAAGCCTTTTATTAAAATACTTGTCCATGGCTGCCACCATTGGTTTGAGTACTGTGGCCTCAAACCAAAGAACTATTTTTGATTGGCGCAAAACAGGGTAGAACCAGGAAACAGTTTCTGCATCTGCCCCGGCGCTTACCATTTCAAGGTTGAATTTTTTGGCCCATGAGAGCAACGGCCGCCAGACAAGCTGGTCGAGCAAAACAATAATGATAATAAGAGTAATGATTCCAATAAGTAAAGCCTTAATATTACCCTGATAGGTAGCCTCCTGCATATAACTGCCCAAGCCAACCAATTCAAAATTTTTATTCCCTACCGTGAAGATTTCGGCTGCGATAAGGAAAAACCAGCCACCCGCCCAGCTCATTATGCTGTTCCATACCAAGCTGACAAAACCAAAAGGTAATTCCAGTTTTTTAAAACGCATCCAGGAATTCAGCAGAAAAATATTAGAGGCTTCCTTTAATTCCTTGGGTATAGTGGTGAGTGATTGATACCATGCGAAGGTCATGTTCCAAACCTGGCTGGTGAATATGAGCAAAATGGAAGCAATTTCAAGCGCCAGTCCTTGTGGAATAAATGCGCGTAAGCTAAAAACAAAAACAGGTAGAAATGCAAAAATCGGTACGCTTTGAAGAATATCAAGAATAGGGAGCATGATCTTTTCATTAAGCTTGCTTCTTGCAGCGGCATATCCGTAAGTAATAGAAAAAATAATGGATAAAAGATAGGCCATGATCATTCGAAACACCGACCTCCAGGCATAATATGGAATATATCTCATGCCCAATGAAATGGGGGTGGATTTAGCAGATGGGGAAGAATAATACGCCAATTTCAGCATCGCAAAAAGCCCAACAAGAATAAGTAACAAGACTACCCAGTCTGCCCATTTTGCGTATGCTGATTTTTTGCTGCGTAACATTTCTTCTATTCTGTAATTTGGTTACTTGTTGTTTCATTGGATTCCTCTTCAAGTATAGTGGCTTCACTCATTATTTCCGCTTGTTCTTCAAGTCCGTTTTTTTTAGAATATATTTTCCAAAGGCAAAAAAAGCTGCCCAGTGGAATTCCAAACTCCCAGAGGGCGCCTAAGTATCCATAATAGGAAAAGCCAACGCCAAATAACCCCTGAAAGGAAAGTAATTCAAAAGATAAGCCATGAATAGCGCCATAACTTATAGTAGGAACATTGATTAAAATAATGGAGAGATATAGTGACCATTTTCTTTTTAGCTGGCTGCGTTTTACTTTAATAATAGTGTAAATATTAAAAGCAAGAACGCTGAGTGTAAGTACCCCAAAGAGCCAAAATATGGTCATATCTGGAATTGATTCTTCTGTATCAAGCAGGCTAATTTTTATAATTTTATTTGAACGGTCATCAAATAAAGCATGGATAACTCCAAATTCTTTGTCATTGGAAATTTGCATATAAAATTCCGTTGAATTTGCGGGTGTATTTTCTTCCTGGTTTGTTGAGAAAGTCTTTTTTGATTGAATAAATGAATACTTCAGGTTGCTACCGAATTTATTTAAAATCACGTCAGTAAAATTAGTGAGGACTGACTTTAATCTTAATTTTAAAGTATCTGCCCTGATTCCTTTCGCTCTTGCGCTGTCCAAAAACATTAAATCCATGCATTTGCTATAGTCCTTATGCAAAAGGTCTTCAACAAACTCCCTTGTTGTATTTTTATAGGTGAAAGAATTTCGGATAAACTGACAGCCAGAAAATGTAAAAATCATTAGCAAAGCTGAAATTATCAACTTACCCTTTGTATTGAATATTTGTCTTTTTAACATGGCAAATAATTTCTATCAGCTAAATAATTCTTTTAAAGTATGTATCTTTTCCAATGAAACTCTGCCGTCAATCTTTTGCAATGTTGCACACTCTGTACCCGGGTCGTGCTCAAAAAATAAAACTGTATCAGTATCTGCAAATTCGTTCAGTAACCTTTCTTTTTCTTTCAGTGTTTCCAATGGACGTACATCATAAGCCATTACATAGGGCAATGGAATATGCCAGCGTGCGGGCATCAGGTCGGCGCAAAAAACTACAGGGCGGTTTTTATACATGATCTTTGGGAGCATCATTGCCTCCGTATGTCCATGAACGTAAAGAGCTGAAAAGGGGAGTTGCGTTTCTCCGTTTCCTTTTATCATTTGCAGTTGGCCGCTTTCCTGGATCGGTAAAATGTTTTCTTTCAGAAAGCTGGCTTTTTCCCGGGCATTGGGTTTTACGGCCCATTCCCAATGAAGGGGATTGCTCCAGTAGATGGCATTCTTAAAGGTCGGTTCGTATTTGGTTCTGTCGGCGTTCCATTTTATGCTGCCCCCGCAATGGTCGAAGTGAAGATGGGTAAGGAACACATCTGTAATATCATCGGTGGTGAAACCGTGTGCTGCTAAAGATTTCTCCAGGGTATCATCGCCATGCAAATAGTAGTAGCTGAAAAATTTGGCATCCTGTTTAGTGCCCATACCATTATCTATCAGTATTAGGCGCTTGCCATCCTGCACGAGCAGACAGCGCATGGCCCAACTGCACATATTGTTTTCATCAGCCGGATTAAGCTTGTTCCACATGGATTTAGGCACCACGCCAAACATGGCTCCGCCGTCTAACTTAAAATTTCCGGTATGTATAGTATATAGTTCCATAATTTTTATGTGCTCAAAGGTAAGGTTAATTAGGAATTAATAATTAGGAATTAGTAATGAATAACATAATGTTAATTTTTAGTTGGAGGCTGGTCAAAATCCCTTGCTTTTAACTCTAATTTTGCACTTGATTACTAATTACTAATTATTAATTCCTAATTAATGAAGGTACATTTAATAGCCGTTGGCGGGAGCGCCATGCACAACCTCGCAATTGCCCTGCATAAAAAAGGAATACAAGTTACCGGCTCTGATGATGAAATTGTAGACCCTGCTAAAAGTAATTTGCAGCGTAACGGACTGTTGCCCGCATCTGATGGGTGGGATATAAACCGCATTACCAAAGACCTTGATGCGGTTATTCTCGGTATGCATGCAAGACTTGATAATCCTGAATTGGTCAAGGCGCAGGAGTTAGGCATACGCATTTATTCTTACCCTGAATATTTATATGAGCAGACCAAAAATAAAACCCGTGTGGTAATTGCCGGTAGCCATGGGAAAACCACGATTACAGCCATGATTCTGCATGTGTTAAAATATCACAATAAGAATTTTGACTATTTGGCTGGTGCAGCTTTAGACGGTTTTGAAACAAGTTTGAAACTCTCTGAGGATGCGTCTGTGGCTATATTTGAAGGCGATGAATATCTTGCCTCTGCGTTGGACAGAAGGCCTAAATTTTTACTATATAAACCTGACATCGCTTTAATATCAGGGGTTGCGTGGGATCATATAAATGTATTTCCAACATATAGAAGCTATGTGGAACAGTTTGAAAATTTTGTGAAAGAGATGCCAAACAATGGTTCTCTGGTTTATTGCAACGAAGATGAGGAAGTGCGAAAACTCACATCACTTGCCAGGGGTGGAGTTAATTTACTTCCATACAATACACTAACGAATGTTGTAAAAGACGGGGTAACCTATTTGCACGGTGATGCAGGTGATACGAGGCTAGAAGTATTTGGGAAGCATAATCTGCTGAATATGGGCGGGGCTTGGGAAGTATGCCTGTTGCTGGGAATTACCGAAAAAGAATTTGCTGAAGCTATATCCTCATTTAAGGGAGCAGCAAGGCGTTTGCAGTTGGTGGCGAGAAATGAAGTATGTAATATTTATTGGGATTTCGCACATTCACCCTCCAAACTAACGGCCACTATACAGGCAGTAAAGGAGCAATTCCCTCACCGGAAATTGGTTGCCTGTATGGAGTTGCACACCTTTAGCAGCCTGACTAAAGAGTTTTTGAAAGAGTATAAAAACACAATGGATAAGGCTGATGTACGCAAGGTATATTTTAATCCGCATGTGCTCGAGCATAAGCGGCTGGCGGCTCTCAGCGCATATGAAGTGAAAAATTATTTTGGAAACGTAGAAGTATATACTGACTCGGCTAAAATGATAGAATCTCTTAAACAATTGGATTGGAAAGATACCAACCTACTTATGATGAGCTCCGGCAACTTTGATGGGGTGAATGTGAAGAGTTTTGCAGAACAGCTTCTGCACCACTAAGACCCGTCCGAACGATTCATCCGGGCGGGCACTAAAAGCACTTAGGTTCACTAAGAATTGCAGCTTTACTTATTTGGAACGAGTGCAATATAGAATACGAATAGCACAAATACTACTACAAATGCCCTTAGTGCGAACTCCTTTATGTTTATTTCAGCTTTAAGTTTCATAGCATTTAATTTTAAAGTAAAAATTGTAATTCTATTTATCACTTTATTACATTTACGAATAGTTCGCGCCTGTAGTTTGTGATAAACAATTTTTAACATATCGGGTTATACAAAACTATTCCGGCAAAATGAAACCAAGATGAAGCCTGAACACAATTGGCATTAGAATTTGTTAAAGTCCGGGGCCGACAGGTAAATATGGAAGTTCGTCATTGCGAGGCTCGGCGA
>DATHNK010000437.1:0-8760 GCA_035486075.1 Bacteroidia bacterium | reverse complement strand
AATACTCCCTGCTTTATTCTGCATTAATTTCTCACCATATTCTTGTAACTCCGCATCAATCGAGCATGTCAGGTTGGCGCCGGTAACAGGCAAGGTATCAAATTTCCCACTTTTATAATTTCCCACCTCTTTATTCATGGCGTCAAACATCATGATCTTGACACCTTTGGTGCCTCTCAAATCGCTTTCGTATGACTCCTCAACGCCACTGATACCAATGTAATCGCCTTCTTTGTAATTAGGATTACGGTCGCATAAAGCCTTGTTCACTTCACCAATGTATCCTAAAATATGAGGCGCTACTTTCATGGGGTATCTTCTTACAGTCCGCACTTGTGAAGTGAAGCCATGATATTTATAAAGCTTTTCCTGAAAGGCTGCATAAATTTCAGGTGTTACCTCCTTCATGAAAACTGATGCATGATACGCAGTATTCAGAATGGTTGCTTTTTTAATTCCTGAAATAAAATCCGGTTTGGAAATATCCAGATCGTTACAAAATGAATTCGTATCGAAATCCTTTACCAAAGAAGGTGTAACAAGGATGTCATAGGCAGCTTCATTCGTAACAAGCAATCTTCCTTTACGGTCATAAATGCATCCCCGCGGGGGATATTGTGTGATGTGGCGGAAGGTCTCGTTACTGGCGTCAAGCTTCAGGGTTTCATCTATTACCTGCATATAAAAAATACGAATAATAAAAGCGACACAGGCAATAAGGAATATGCCGCCAATAATATATTTCCGGTCAGCAAATAGGCTATTCATGATGCATTCCTGAATAAGATACTTTGGGTGATAAGAAGCAGGATCAAACTTGCCGCTGCACTGAATATCACTTTAAGCAGTGTAGTGAAAAAACCGTGGAATGATAATACTTCCAGATAAAAAAGAACCAAATGATGGAGAAGTATCAGGGTTCCGGCATAGCTAACCATCCACCTTAAACCCATTGAACCAATTGTTGAAGTAGCGTCCGCATTATAATCCCCGGCAGGCGAGTAAATCCGTAATACTGATGGACGGCAAAATGCCATAAAAGTGCAGGCCGCTGCATTCATTCCCATTGTATTATAAAACATATCAATAATTAACCCGGTAGTGAAAGCAATAAATAGTACGAGTGTTTTATTTGTACGGATAGGCAGCATAAGAATTGCCCCTAGAAAAAGGAAGGGATTTACATAGATGCCTAAATCAAGATGCCTGATAATGGTTACCTGCAGCAGGATGAAAAAGAGGAAACGAAGAATATTTTTGCCTGCTTCAATTATCATTTTACCTTTTCGTTTAATGAATTTTCAGCATTTTCTTCCAGTGTGGTCTTTTCAATTTTTTTTAAATCTCCTACTACATCGACATACCGCAGGTTTTTAAAATCTGTTGACAGTTTTACATTCACTAGGTAGAAATACAATTCAGGGATGGCCTTGAAGTCCGCTACGGTGCCTATCATTATTCCTTTTGGGAAAACATTGGAATATCCGCTTGTAACAATAGTGTCGCCAATTTTCACCTTTTCACTCATAGGTATTTGGGTAAGTGTAGCATAGCGATAATCCATTTTATCGCCCCAGCCCAGTGTGCCGAATGTTCCGCTCTTTTTAAACATAGCGCTCACCAATGCCTTTTTGTGCAGCAGAGACATGACTACTGAATAATGCGGAGAAACCTTTGCAACAATACCAACAATACCTAAAGGGCTTATTACTCCCATGCCTTCTGAAATACCCTGTTCAGAGCCACCATTAAGAGTTAAATAGTTATTGGGCAGATTAGTAGAGTTATCAATTACCTGCGCCAAAATAAAGTTGAACTGTTGCCCGAATGGATTTGTTTTAGGGTATTTTTTAAATGTAGAGGTATCTTTTATTTCCGATACCTGATTTAACAGATGTGTATTCTCTTCCGCCAACTGATGATTAACATTTTTCAGGTTGAAATAAGAAGTGAAACCAGAGTAAGTACTATATACAGCGCCTGAGATTCTATTGGAAGAATTGAAAAACCCAGCCTGGTGGTAGTAATTATTGGTGAATACAAAAGCCAAAGAAATTATTTCTAAAATAACAAAGAGTACGAAAAAATAAAATCTCCGGAGAAATGCGATTATACCAGACATGGAATTTAGCTGTTAGCTTTTAGCCATTAGCTAGTGGCTGTTTTAGGATCAGGATTTGAGCAGGAAAGGGAAACGGTGAATGTTCTTTAAGGCAATACCGGCACCACGCGCAACGGCTCTTAGCGGGTCTTCCGCAATGTGAACCGGTAATTTTGTACGGGCGGAAATACGTTTATCCAATCCGCGAAGCATGGAGCCGCCGCCGGCCAGATATATACCTGTACGGTAAATATCCGCTGAAAGTTCAGGTGGGGTTTTTTCCAGCGCCTGCAAAATAGCTTCTTCAATTTTAGAAATAGATTTATCCACCGCATGGGCAATTTCAGAATAAGAAACTTGTATTTCTTTCGGAATACCTGTCATTAAATCCCTGCCGTGTACAGGATAGTCAGGCGGAGGATTCTCCAGTTCCGAAATAGCGGCGCCTACTTCTATCTTTACCCGCTCTGCTGTTCTTTCACCAATAAGCATGTTGTGCTGACGACGCATGTATTCTTCAATATCGGCTGTAAATTCATCTCCTGCAACACGTATAGAGTTATCGCAAACAATTCCACCGAGCGCTATAACAGCAATATCCGTTGTTCCGCCGCCAATATCCACGATCAGGTTGCCCATAGGTTCTTCCACATCAATACCAATACCAATTGCGGCAGCCATAGGTTCGTGTAATAAATATACTTCCTTGCCACCAGCATGTTCAGCGGAATCCCTTACTGCGCGTTGTTCTACAGGAGTGATACCGGAAGGAATACAAATAACCATCCTCAGAGAGGGAGTAAACCACTTTCTGCCGGAGTGGATCATTTTGATCAATTCACGTATCATGTGTTCCGCCGCATTAAAATCGGCTATAACCCCGTCTTTTAGCGGACGTATTGTTTTTATGTTTTCATGCGTTTTACCATGCATCTGCTGGGCTATCCTGCCAATGGCGATTACCTTCCCTGTCATCCGGTCTATAGCCACTATGGAGGGTTCATCAACAACCACCTTGTCATTGTGGATGATGATAGTGTTTGCAGTTCCAAGGTCTATGGCAATATCTTGCTGCAGAAAACTGAATAATCCCATACGTTAATTATTAATTGGGGTTGAAATCAATGTTTAAAATGGCGTGTTCCGGTTAATACCATAGACATATTGTTAGCATCGCAAAAAGCTATGGATTTTTCATCGTTTATAGAACCACCCGGGTGAATTACAGAAGTTATTCCCGCATTGTGTGCAATTTCCACGCAGTCGGGAAATGGGAAAAAAGCATCGGAGGCCATAACGCTTCCATGCAAATTAAAACCAAAAGCACCTGCCTTTTCAATGGCTTGTTTTAAGGCATCTACCCGTGATGTTTGTCCGGTTCCGGCCGCCAGTAATTGCTTGTTCTTTGCAAGTACGATAGTATTTGATTTTAAATGCTTGACAATTTTATTGGCAAATTCCAAATCGTTTTTTTCTTGTTCTGTTGGTTCCAGTTTAGTGACCTGGCGCATGTCTGCAATAAGATCGGTCTTCCAGTCCCTGTCTTGCTCTACAACACCATTCAGCAGTGAACGGAAATTTTTCTCAGGAAATTTAAATGGATGTGATTGCAGAAGCATTCTGTTCTTTTTTCGTTTCAAAATATCCAACGCTGCTGCATCGTAAGAAGGAGCGATTAATACTTCAAAAAATAAGGCATCTATTTCTTTAGCTGTGGCTTCATCCAGGTTAGTATTTGTAATAAGAATACCTCCAAAGGCCGATACAGGGTCTCCTGCAAGCGCATCTTTCCATGCTTCCGGCAATGTTTTGCGCGATGCTATTCCACAGGCATTATTATGCTTGATGACAGCAAAGGTAATTTCATTAAATTCAGAAATCAGGCTGAAGGCAGCATCAATATCTAAAAGGTTGTTGTAAGAAAGTTCCTTGCCGTGAAGCTGGGTAAATACTTCATCGAGGTTTCCATAAAAAGTGGCCTTTTGATGCGGATTCTCGCCATAGCGCAATATTTTTGCACCGCTAACTTTTTTGTTGAAACAAGCTTCGCCGCCAGTAAAATAGGAGTTGATCTGAGTATCGTAATGGGAACTTACTTCAAAAGCCCTTTTGGCAAGCGCTTTGCGAAGCTCAATGGTTGATTCTCCATCATGGTTGGAAAGAACATCCAGCAATTTTCCATAATCATCTTTTGAAGGAATAACCATAACATGCTGATAATTCTTGGCTGCAGCCCGAATGAGTGAGATACCCCCAATATCTATCTTTTCAATGATTTCATCTTCCGGCTTTCCTTCAGCAACTGTCTTTTCGAAAGGATACAGGTCAACCACTACATAATCAAACGGCGGAATTTCATATTTATCAAGTTCTGCAAGGTCAGCGGCAAAATCCCTTCTTCCCAATATTCCACCAAATACCCTTGGATGAAGGGTTTTAACCCTTCCGCCCAAAATGGATGGAAAGGAAGTAATATCTTCCACCGGAACCACATTTATTCCCAAACTTTCTATGAATTTTTGTGTTCCACCCGTGCTGAAAATGGTAATGCCACATTTATCAAGCTGGCGTACAATAGGTTCTAGTCCTTCTTTATCGAAAACAGATACAAGTGCGTTTTTCATTCTTTTATTCAGTCAATTCCGCAGTTTTTCTACGTCTCGCAAAAATATTTCTTTTTCCCATCACTTTGAGACTTATCAAAACTTATTTTTTCAAATAGTGTTTATAACTCGGCAAATGCAGAATTTACAGGGCTTATCGGTTGGTTTCCTCATTTCTGCAGGAAGCTTTCATTGAATTGTTCTATCTACTGCCATTTTAAACTTTTAAAGATTGACTTCCTTATGTAATTCATTGGCAAAATTCCGCCATATAATAAGTCAAACCCGCCATATAATAAGTCATGTTCATTCCGGCATAAAAAAGCACTAATTTTACTCTTAATAACCAGATAAATTATAATGCCATGAAAAAACTAAAATTACTTTTTGTTGCTTCATCAATAAGCGTTTTGTCTGTAGCACAGGTTCCTAAATACGATAGCGGAGTCATTAATGTAAACCAGGTAAGTGCATTCTTTACCGCGGAAGGCACTTTGAATTTCAGTAAAAATTTACCTGCGTATTTTGTTCCGACGCCCGGCAATGTTGCGAGTATTTTTTGCGGTGCCCTTTGGATTGGCGGACTGGATGCAGGGCATCAATTGCACATTGCAGCACAAACCTATCACCAAAATGGAACTGACTTTTGGCCTGGCCCTATGATGGACAGCCTTAATTATTCTCCGCATCAGGATTCGGTGTGGAACCATGTATGGCTTATCTATAAATCAACTATTGATAGTTTCAGACAGGGAAAGTTTGGCTCTAACATACCGGCTTCTATTTTAAACTGGCCAGGGAACGGAAATACATCTCTCGGAGAACGAGGAATACTTGCTCCGTATGTTGACTCTGACCATAATGGCTATTATGACCCTTCCGGCGGCGACTACCCTCTAATAAGGGGAGATGAGGCTTTGTACACTATTTTTAATGATGACAGGGGCGTAGCACATACTGAGACAGGGGGTAAAAAATTAGGAGTTGAAGTGCATTTGATGGTATACCAGTTTAACAGCGCTGACACAACCGTAAACGAGACCACTTTTATTCACTATGATATCTTTAATCTTTCTAAAAATGATTACGATAGCGTTTATTTTGGCAGTTGGATTGATATGGATGTTGGCAATGGCGGAGATAACCTAATTGGATGCGATTCCGCCAATAATTACTGGTACACGTATGATGGACACGCATATAATACCAATGGTTCAGGACAATATGCGGGAGAACCGGGATATTTGAATGCACCTCCTGCTCAATCGCTTGCTTATATGTGCGATACAATGACCCATTTTGTATATTACAATAATGATTTCACAGTGCAGGGGAATCCTACTACGGCCGGCTGGTATTATGATTATATGAAAAATGTATGGGGCGACAATACGCATACTACATATGGTGGCACAGGATATGGAGGTACCGCTAATACCAATTATATGTTTTCTGGCAACCCAGCAAGTTCAACAGGCTGGTCTGAAATTACGGCAAATGATGTATCGGGCGACCGACGTGGAATTAGCAGTACAGGCCCTTATTCATTGAAATCGGGGGCAAGAAAATCCCTTGACCTGGGCTTGGTTTTTTCCCGGGGGCAGACGGCATATGGTAACATATATCCTGTTACTATGCTGCCTTCACGGGTTAGTGATGTTAAGAGTTTCTACAATTCCCAATCCTATGGCTGTGATGAGACCATGTTAGGGGTTCCCCCGGTTACTTCAAAAATAGAGCACTTGGGCATCTCTGTTTATCCGAACCCTGCAAATGGCGTGTTTACTGTCGTAATTAGTCATCCTGAACTTACTTCAGGTCCTCAAACAATTGAGATTTACAATGTATTGGGTGAGAAAGTATATGGTGAAAAACTTCAGGCGAAAAGTACTTCCCTGAATATAACAGGACAACCTTCGGGAGTCTATTTCTACAGGGTTTTTACTGAAACGGGAAATGAAATTGGAATGGGGAAAATTGTTAAACTTTAGCAGTGAACTTTAAATAAAATTGTGTTTCGTTTGTGTATGGTTAGTAGCCCGCGATATTTATCGCGGGCTTTTCTGTCAATATACACACCCACACTAAAAAGTAACCTGAATAAGCGCTTATGAATTTCCGTTAATCAATTCTTTTATTCCTTTCTCCAATGTATCCATTTCTTTTTCCACCTGAGATTTAAATTGTTCCCATTTCCTGGCACCTTCTTCCTTATAATCATCCACTTTTTTCTTCAGCTCTTCATTTTTTTTCTCCAGCTCTTCAGCTTCCTTTTTATAGATTGACTTTATTTTACCTGTTCCGTTTTTAATTCCCTTCTTAATATCAACTATTAGTTGGGTATTGGCATCAATGGCTTCCTTCAAATGTTTCTTGTAAACATCCATGGCTTTATGTTTTTAAAAATTGCATACTGTTCCGGAATATTTCTTTATTGATTCAGCAGTTTAAACAGTTCCGTTAAATCAGGGGTTAGTATAATTTCAGTTCTCCGATTTTTGGCTCTTCCTTCCGGTGTGGTGTTTTCGGCCACAGGATAATATTTTGACCTTCCGGAAGCGATTATGGTATGCGGGTCTACTCCATAATCTTTGGTAAGAATTCGTGCAATGGCCGTAGACCGGGCTACGCTGAGCGCCCAGTTATCTTCATATTTACCTGTAATAGGAACAGTGTCTGTATGCCCCTCAATATCAACAGTAATATTTGGTGTATTTATTAGAACAACCGCCAGGGTCTGCAAGGCCTTTTTTCCCTGGGGGTCCACCACGGCGCTACCCGATGCAAATAAAAGTTTTTCCTGCAGCGAAACATATAGTTTGCCATCCTTAAGATAAACGCTTAACTCATCCGGTTTAAAATTGATCAAGGCATCTGCAACGGTCTTTTTCAGTTTATTCATAACATCTTTTTGTGCCTGAATAAGCCCTTCTAAATTCTTCAATCGCTGTGCCTGTTGGGCAATTGTCATATTTGAGTTTGCGACAGAAGACTGGTAACTGGATGAAAGATTCTTTATGGAACCATTCAAATCCGTAGTGTCTTTTTCAAGAGTAGCAACCTCTGCATTACAACTATTAAGCCTGGAATGTGTTCCTGTACTATCTCTTTGCAAAGCGGATACTCTGTTTTGCTCGCGTATTAAATCCTTTTTGGGAACACAAGCTGAAAATAACAATATTAAAACTGATAAAATTGCAATGTACTTTTTCATATTATAGAGTATTACAGATTAGTAATTTGTTTATGCGCTAGTTCAAATGTAAATTTGATTATATCTATTTTATCAAAATATTCGACGGAACGTTAGTTCTTCGGGGTGAAGAATTGAATTCACCTGTTGAAATTTGGTTCATCCAACCTTCAATATTCAATTACCGAAGGTGCAGTAAAATAATTTGTATTTTCGTAACCATATAAAATTTAAGGCTTTGAAAGTTACATTTCTCGGAACAGGCACATCTCAGGGAGTACCGCTAATAGGATGCGATTGCGAAGTATGCCGGTCAACGGATGAAAAAGACAAACGCCTCCGTTCATCTATCCTTATTGAGGACAATGGAATGGTATTTATTATTGATACAGGGCCTGACTTCAGGCAACAGATGTTACGCGAGGACGTAAAGCGGCTGGATGCTGTAATTTTTACCCATGAACACCGTGATCATATAGCAGGACTGGATGATATCAGGGCATTTAATTTCTCTATGAAGTCGGCTATAGATGTGTATGCTGATGATAATGTGGAAAAGGCTTTGAGAAGGAGCCTATGGTACATTTTTTCGGAAGATAAATATCCGGGAATACCGGAAGTAAAAATGCACCACATTAACGGAGAACCTTTCACTATCGGACAAACCAAATTTATTCCCATACAGGTTATGCACCATCTGCTGCCCGTTTGGGGATTCCGGGTAAATAATTTCACCTATATAACAGATGCCAATTCAATTCCGGAAAAAGAAAAGGAGAAAATTTCAGGCTCTGAAGTTTTGGTGTTGAATGCGCTTCGCAGAGAAAAGCATATCTCGCACTTTACGCTGGATGAGGCGATTG
>DATHNK010000436.1:0-3450 GCA_035486075.1 Bacteroidia bacterium | reverse complement strand
ACAATTCATTACGATTACCTTGTGATAGCTACCGGCTCGAACACTAATTTTTTTGGCAATAAAGAGATTGAGCATTTTGCTATGCCAATGAAAAATATTCCGGAGGCATTAAATATCAGGAGCCTTGTACTTCAAAACCTGGAAAAAGCTTTGGTAACCAGCGATCAGCGGGAAAAATTTGCCCTGATGACTTTTGTGGTTGTCGGCGGTGGTCCTACTGGTGTTGAACTATCAGGGGCATTGGCCGAAATGAAGCATTTAATATTGATGAAAGATTATCATGGCCTGAGCAAATATGACATGCGGGTTTATCTTGTAGAAGGTAAAGACAGGTTACTGGCGGCTATGTCGTCAAAAGCATCGGCGAAAGCGAAAGAATTTTTAAGCAAAGCCGGGGTAATTATTTACAATAGCGCCCACGTAGAAAGTTATGATGGTTTTTATTTAAAAATTGATAATGGCAAAACCATAAAAACCCGGAATGTACTTTGGGCCGCCGGCGTAAAAGGTGAAATGCCTGAAGGGATCCCGGCAGGGGCCATTGCAAAGGGGAACCGTTTGAATGTTGATGAAATAAACAAGGTAAATGGTTATCAGAATATATTTGCCATAGGTGATGTTTCGTCAATGATAACGGATAAAACACCAAACGGTTTACCTGGTGTTGCACCGGTTGCTATTCAGCAGGGAAAAACTTTGGCTAAAAACCTTGTTCATTTAATAAAGGGTGAAGCAACAGAACCCTTTAAATACCATGATAAAGGCTCATTGGCTACCATAGGGCGTAATAAAGCAGTCGCCGACCTGGGCAGGATACATTTAGCAGGTTTTTTTGCATGGCTGTTATGGGGCCTCGTTCATATCATGTCGCTGGCGGGCTTTGCCAACAAAGGCATCGTATTTTTTAGATGGGCTATAAATTATTTTACAATGAATAGCGACAACCGGCTGGTTGTAAGGTATTTTAATACCGAAACGAGGAAAGCGGAAACGGGAACGAAGTAGTTGATTGGTTGATTAGGTTGGATAGAGTTGATTAGGTTGTATTGGTTGGGCAACCGCTCACTTTATCAACTCAATAAACCTAATCAACCCTCTTCAATGATTTCATATATTCAGCGATCTCTTGTTCATTAATATTTTCAGCAGCATCAAGTGCGCCAATAATGTTTTCACGCTCTTTTTCTGTCCTGTTTTGGCTCAATTTGGCTTTGGCCTGCAGATCATCTACAACAATTTCAAAAGCGACGATGCCCTTCATCATGTTTTGTTTATACTTATCCGGAAGGCTATCCCATTGCTTTAAGTAATCCGCATCATAATATTGAATCGTTTCTTTGAGCAGAGCTGCTTTGTTTTCTTCGCCATCCAATAAAACACATCTGCCATAAGCATGTACCGCTAAATAGTTCCAGGTAGGTACGCTTTCCTCTTTTTCGTAATGTTTAGGGGAGATATACGCATGCGGCTCGGTAAAAATTACCAGGGCATTTGTATTTATAATATCAGCAGATTGCGGGTTGGCCTTTGCAAAATGGGATGACAGGATAACTTTATTATCAACTTGTTTTACCAGGAAGGGCAGGTGGGTGGCGATAGGCAAACCATCTTTTACGGATACTATAGTGGCAAAACTATAGCGCTGCATAAAGGCGATGGCTTCTTGTTGGTCTTCAAACTTATTGAAAGATGGGATGTACATGTTGTAAATGTAATTTGAAGATTTGTTAATTTGAAAATTTGAAGATTATTTTTATTCCATCTTCATTTTCAAATCAGCACATTTTCAAATTAAATTATGACCTCCAGCATCCTTTTCAGCACCGCCTGTGCCGCCCAAACACGGTTTGCTGCTTCATGCACAACAATGGAGCTTTCCCCATCCAAAATCTCATCTGATAATTCCAAATTTCGCCTTACCGGTAAGCAGTGCATTACTTTGGCTTTATTGGTGATTTTTAATTTATCGTTGGTCAGCATCCAGTCTTCATTTCCCGGAAATATTTTACCATAAGGCTCATAAGCCGACCAGTTTTTTACATAGATAAAATTAGCATCCGCCAATGCTTCATCCTGGTTGTTAGTGATTGTTGCCCCATGGGTAAAATCAGCGCAAAGTTCATAACCTTTTGGGTGAGCAATCGTAAAATCCACCTCCGCTTTGCACATCCATTCGGCAAATGAGTTTGGTACGGCTTGTGGCAATGGTTTTATATGCGGCGCCCAGGTTAGTACTACTTTTGGGCGGGTACGGTTCTTTAATTCTTCAATAGTTACCAAATCAGCAAGGCTTTGCAGCGGATGGCGCGTAGCTGATTCAAGGCTTACAACCGGCACACCGCAAAACTGAACAAACTTGTTAAATACCATTTCGCTATAATCTTCTTCCCTGTTTTTCAACCCCGGGAATGAACGTACACCGATAATATCAGCATACTGACCCATTACTGCGGCTGCCTCACGGACATGCTCTACGGTTGTGCCATTCATGACCACGCCATCACGCAACTCCAATGCCCACCCTTCTTTATCAATATTCAGCACCATTACGTTCATGCCAAGGTTAAGGGCTGCTTTTTGGGTGCTCATGCGGGTACGTAGGCTCGGGTTCAGGAAAACAAGGGCAATTGTTTTGTTTTTGCCTAAATGCTGGTAGGCATAAGGATTTTTCTTAAGCTGCAAAGCTTCTTTAACCAATGCTTTAACATCAGGAACATCATTTACAGATGAAAATAGTCTCATGGGTTTGTGTATTATCCTTTTAAATCTGTGGAACTGCTTGCTGACTTAAAATTGTTGCAAATGTCTCCAAAAACCGATCTGCGTGTGCTTTAGTCAGGTTTAGTGCAGGCAACAATCTTATCACGTTTGGTTTTGCTTCGCCTGTAAAAATATGATGTGTAAAAAGCAATTCCTTGCGCACATGGGTCAATTCTGCAGGCAACTCAATACCGATCATCAATCCGCGGCCCCGTACCTCTTTTACCTGTTTAAACCTTTTAAGTTCCGAAATAAGGTATGCGCCAACATCAGCCGCATTTTGCATAAGATTATCCTGCTCCATCACTTCTAATACTGCTAAGCCCGCAGCGCAAGCCAAATGGTTACCACCAAAGGTGGTGCCCAGCATGCCATAAGCGGGTTGTATTTTTGGCGATATGATAATGCCACCAATAGGGAAGCCATTACCCATTCCTTTAGCCATGCTGTAGATATCTGCATTGATACCTGCAAAATCATGAGAGTAGAATTTTCCTGTCCGTCCGTAACCGCACTGAACTGAGTCTGCTATAAACACGGCATTATGCTCATCACACAACGACCTGATCTTCTGTAAAAAGCTTGCACTAGCAACCTGTATTCCGCCCACACCCTGTATGCCCTCAATAATTACTGATGATATTTCATTATCAGCAAAGGCCTTTTCTAATGCTGCTTCATCTTGCCATG
>DATHNK010000435.1:0-6769 GCA_035486075.1 Bacteroidia bacterium | reverse complement strand
TGTAAAGCTCAAGGCAATTCATGATCCGCATGAATGAACTTCCGGTTTCGCGGGTAATGTCGCCAATACCGTTGATTTTCCTTTCTTTCACCATGATGAGGATCTGAATCCTTGGCTTAATACGCGGCAAAGCTAATTTGTATGCTTCTTTCAATTCGGCCAATGATTCCTTGATCTGAGGAAGTTGATTCAACCTCAATTCGCGGATCTCTTCGCCGAAATCTTTGCGTGCATACTTGTACAGTGTAGGAAGGCTCACCTTCAAACCATGCTTCTTTTGCAACCATTTGTGCAATTCTTTGTAGCTGGTTGGGTCGCCGCTTTTAAGGCGTGTAGCTAAGTCCTTTCGAACCTGCTCCGGCCATAAAAAGCGTCTGTGTCCTTTGTCCTGCAACTGCATAAGAGCTTTCAAACCGCCCTTTTCATACAGTTCGCTCCACTTAAGAATGGAGCTGTAGCTGGCGCCGGATGCTTTGGCTATGTTAATTCTCGTGGCCCTGCGCTCCTTTTTGAGCGCGAGTAACATTCTTATCCTGGGCTTCAGATAAGGCTTCACGTCCTTAAGTAAAGACTTAAGTTGAGGAAGCTGTTCGCTTACTTTGGTTTCTAATAGTTTAGTCATGTTGCAATATTAAAACAATTTTATCTAATATTGGTACACTTATCCCAACATTTTTTACACCATTAACAAAAAAAAACATTTACGTTTGTCATTTAATGCTCATATCCAACTCAAAACACATTATGTCAGAAATAAATTATTTTTTATTTTTTTTTACCTTTGACCGCTTTACAAAATGAAACACATTATTCTCTCTTTTTTCACTGTATTGGGTGTTTTTACCTCCGAAAGTATTTTTTCGCAAGATGTAAACAGGTTTTCTTCCGATGAAAATAAATTTTTTATCGGATTTCAACTTTCCGGGGCATTTCCCGTAGAAAGTTTTACCAATTTGAATATAGGTTCTCCATGTAATTCCAGCATAAATACAGGTTCCGTTTATGAGTTAACCTTAGGATATAGAATTAACGCTCACCTGGGAGGAGCATTGTTATTATCGGAAGCCCCTTATGAACTTGACCCGGCAAGTGTTGGTGCAGCCCAGCTAATAAGCGGTCATCCGGGTTTATATCAAAGCGCCGCTGTTTTTAAAAGCGGGCAACTCATTGCCCAATCAGCAATGATAGGCGCTTTTTATGATTTACCCATAAGCAAAAACGGTAAAATATTTTTAAAACCAAAATTACTACTGGGCATTATCGGATGCACCATTCCCGAAATAGAAGTGGTGGGGCAGCATTCGCCGGGGGCTTCCGATAAAAGTGGCAACAGTATTGACACCGTTGAAACTTGGGATATGCCTAAAATTTATGCCTATTCCATCTCTTACCGGATTGAAGCAGCCATGTACTATGCATTAAATAAAAGATTCGATGTATTTGTAAACCTTGCTTTCCAGGGCAGCAGTCTTAGCTTTGCCAATGTTCCTTTCACTTATAATTTAACTGTTAACAGCACTAACAACAATGCAGGTACTTCAACTGCACTTACAAATAACAGCTATGTTAAGGAAATAAATCCTTCAGTTTCTTACCAGGCTATTATTGTGGGGCTAGGTTGTGAAATAAGGTTTTGAAAAAACTTTTATAAATTACTGGAGTACAATTTTTCCGGACTTAACAACTATGTTACTCCCTACTATTTTATAAAAATATATGCCTCTCTCCAAATCAGAAGTATTAATAGTTACAAGGTAAGGATAAAGTTGGAAATTCCGAACTTCTTGTCCTATAACATTATACATTTCCACATGATAGTTTTTCATACTCTCACTTGAATTTGTTTTGAAAACTATTTCATCTTTTGCAGGATTTGGATAAACCTGAATATTTATGGTTGGATTAGCAACTTCTGCAATAGAGCTAGGCGTTGTGTAACATATATCTAATTTTGGGCGAAGAGTAGAATCGGCATTTGCCGAAGAACCGAACACAAGACTTTGATAAGGTGTAGTTTCATTCTGCTGCAATAATTCAAAACCATAATTGTTACCGCTTGACATAATGTCTTTAATAAGTTGCGTAACATTTAAAACATAATTTTCAGAAGTATTGATGCTTTGTGCTAATTGAACCTCATCGGCTGGGGTTGTGGTTGGCAAGGTGTTCCAGGTAACTGTATTGTACGTCCATGCGGATGTTATCCGTTGCAACCATCCTGCATTATTTGTTCCATAAGTAGGTTGTCCCGTAATGCCGATAGTAGCTGAATTATCAGCATAAAGAGACAAAGATGCATTTGTAATAGTAGCATTAACTGGTAGGGATGATAGGTCAAATCTTATTAAACCCCTGTCCAGGCAATTTGAGTTACATGTCCACGTAGCGCTATAAAATAAATTGGTTGCAATTCCCGGACTGTTCGGGCTTTGAGTGCCTAAGACTGTCCCATTGGTGTCATAGGGGCGCAAACTTACACAAGCAGAATCGCCTGGTGTAACATCAACTACATAACATATATTAAATTTAGGGAAGATGGTACTGTCCGCATTATAACTCGAACCAAAAATAAGACTGTTATATGGTGTTGTTTCATTTTGTTGTAACAATTCAAACCCATAATTATTACCGCTGGAAATAATATCCTTAACTAGTTGTGTAACATTTACCGTATAATTTTCAGTGGAGTTTATGCTTTGTGCCAAAGCAACTTCATTTACAGTTGTAGTGGTTGGTTGAGTGGCCCAGGTTACCGTAGCAGGGTTCCATGCAGAGGTTACCCTTTGAAACCATCCTGCATTGTTAGTGCCATATGTAGGTTGTCCTGTAATACCTTCAGTTGCAACATTATCTGTGTACAAAGAAACTGAAGCACTGAGAATTGTAGCATTAGATGGAATGGATGAAAGGTTAAATTGAATAAGACTTCTGTCAATACAATTCCCTCCGCATGTCCATGTAGCACTGAAAAAATCTACAGCGGAGCCAAAATTTGCAGTGGTATTTTGAGTACCTATTTCAGCATTCACTCCCTGCGCGCCGGATGGTCGTATCGTTAAGCAAATAGTATCTTTTACTGCTTTAACTTCTCCGCCAAATAATGTTGCAGCAATAGTTATAATTGAAAGTATTTTGTATTTCATAAAGAATTTAGCTTTATTATAGATGCAAAACTACAAAAAAGTAATTGAACTCTGAAAATCAAACAATTTTCTTTAAAAAGCTTATTGAGATTATCAGGTTTCTATGGTTCACTTTCCCCTCCTCCTTATTTTACCGAAACCATTTTTATCCTTTTGGCAAAAGGACCTGCCAGCATGGAGCATATAAAAGAAAAATTACGGGCCTCTGGCATTATAAATTCTATTGTATAGGTGCCTGGGAATTTTATTTCATTCACTAGAGTTTTAATTTTTCTTCCTCCATCATCGAACACCTCTATTTGAACGTTTTGTGTTTCGGGAATAGAGTACGTTATTATTGTTGACTTTGTAAAAGGATTCGGAACATTCTGCGACATGGAGTAACCTTTTAAATCCTTTACTACACTTACTCCTACAGTTGATGGTTTATAATACTTGTAAACCCTTTGCCCAACAGCGTATGCTAATGTATCACTTAAAAATCTTACTCTATTCAAATTAACTAACAGGTTTGATGGAGTAACCGTATCCCAAATTTTACCACTGTCTCTAGTATGTAAGGCGTAGGTATTACCACCAACCCAACCCTCTGAATCACTTACAAAGCCAATACCCTGGCTCCAGCCATACTTTGCGTTTGAAATTATTTCTTCTGTCCAGCTATTGCCCCTGTCGGTTGATTTGAAGAATCGTAACGTATTATTGCTATAGAGTTCCTCTACCGAAACATAAAATACATTTTTAGATGGGTGCGTTATTTTCCAGCAATGATTCCCGATTAAGGTACCTGTTATTTTCTTTGTCCAGGTATGTCCGCCATCCGCAGTAAATAGGATAACAGAATATGAACTTCCTTCAATAGAATCAGTGCCGCCAACAACAAATCCTGAATCCGGGGTCATAAAGTAGGTATCTATTAACATGCCTGCCAACGAATCCATTTTTTGAGAGTAGAATGTTTTTCCCTGATCCGTGCTTTTCATAAAATAAGGCGGGCCATCGAATCTTCCCGTAGCCATTATAGTTGTATCATTCACAACCGATAAACCGCATATACCAGTGGGTTTTGGGCCAATTATAGTCGGTAAGGTAAGCGTTCTGGCTCCATCAGACGTATAGTAAATGGGATTAGTATCATTCGTGGGAGCCCAATTGCCGGGCCCCAGGTTGCCAATACATCCGTGAATGGAATCGAAAAAGCCGACACAACGAAAGGAGGATTGCTGGTTTATCAATTTGGTCCAGGAGTTGCCCCCGTCTTTCGTGTTCCACACCTGACCGCTTACATTAACCACCCAACCGGTATCGCGATTTATAAAATACAAATCATCGTGTCGGAAGGTTTGGGCCGGTGAATTAGGGAGCAAATACCATTGCTGAGCTGAAACGAATGAAAAATGAAAAATGAAAAACGAAAAATAGAATACAGGCTTTAGTTTTCTCATTCAATTATGAATTTCCCATCATTGATTAATTGTCCGCTTTCTGAAATTATTCTGTAAAGATATATCCCGGAAGATCGCGATGTCAAATCAAATGAATATTTATCCGTAATACCATTTAGTGGCTTAGTAAACACTTTTTCTCCAAGTATGTTATATATCTCAAGCTTTGCGGACCCAAGATTTTCCGCTCCTACAAGTTCAATAGTAAATTTTCCGGTGTTGGGGTTGGGGTATAAAAGCGCATTAGGCTTGGAAGAAGTTATTTCGCTTATTCCTTCTTCAGCATTTATGCAGCCAGGAATTGTCCAACTCCATCTTGCAATGTAAGGATAAAGTACTCCACCTGGATTAGTAAGAGTATCATCCGCACATAAAATGGTATCGCCAAGAAAATCTCCAATTAAATAAGAATAATTCCCGCTCGAATCAACGGCAACTCCATTTAGGTAGTCACCAGGGTCAAATGTAAGAGTTCCATTTTTAAGAAGTGAACCTGCAACAAACTTTCCAGCCGTGTCAAGTTTTACAATGAAGGAAGCATCAGAAGAAGATCCGTGTAAGGTCATTATTCCTCCCCCAAACGAAAAAGTATCAACATCAATCCCTGAACCTCCCAAATAAATATTATTATTTCTATCCTTAGCAAGTGAGGTTCCTCGCCATTTATGTTTCCCTTTAGTTTGCTCCGCCCATACAACATTACCATTGACATCATACTTAACTAAAAAGCAAGCTATTCTATAATCATATGTATATGTCCAATTGAATGGAGATTTCAGCGTATATGCGCCAAATGACATTGTATCCCCAAAGAACCCAGTAATATAAGCGCTTCCTGCCTTGTCCGTAGTTACCGAGTAGGCTGTTCCAACACATGCTGCTGAAGTTACAGTCGCTTCGTGCGACCATAATAAATTACCGCTACTGTCATATTTCGCAAGGAATGGATACCATCCCGGTTGTTCAGTTCCTGTTGCATAAATATTACCAATACTATCTAAAGAAATAGCAAAAATATCCGCATTAAGGATCGCAGATACATCCATAAACTTGTTACCATTGGGATTAAATTTCATTAATCTATCATAAGTTGCCAAGCAAATATTCCCATTTTTATCAATTGCCAGTGAAACCCCAGAATAACTCTGCGCCCATAAAACCTGACCTGTCGGGCTGTATTTAACAAAAAATCCATTATTCCCCGTAAGGGTATATGCTCCAAAAATAATAGTACCACCGCTACTTAATCCAGTAACATAGGCATTATCAAAAGCGTCTGAAACAATTGCATACCCAGTGCTGGTTGCACTGCCAAATGATTTAGGGTTATGCGCCCATTGAACATCGCCGCGGGAATTATATTTAACTATAACAACATTATCATCATTATTATTGGCAATCAATGTATCGCTTCCAAAAATAATACTATTTAGAAAGGCTCCAGTTGTATATGCATTTCCAAATCTGTTTGTAGCGACCGGGGAGCTACCCGCACCTGTCTTAAGTCCACCTATTCCATCCGCACCCCAGCACCATTGCTGAGCTGAAATGAATGAAAAATGAAAAATGAAAAACGAAAAATAGAATACAAGCTTTAGTTTTCTCATTCAATTATGAATTTCCCATCATTGATTAATTGTCCGCTTTCTGAAATTATTCTGTAAAGATATATCCCGGAAGATTGCGATGTCAAATCAAATGAATATTTATCTGTATTACCGCTTAGAGGCTTTGTAAACACCTTTTCTCCAAGTATGTTATATATCTCAATTACGGACTGACCGCTTACTCCTGATAATTGAACTATGAATTTTCCTGTGTTAGGGTTGGGATATAAAAGCGCATTAGGTTTGGAAGAAGTTATTTCACTTATCCCTTCTTCAAAATTTATACACCCTGGAATAGTCCAGCTGGCTCTCGCAACATAGCAGCCTATATTTGGCCCATTATATAAAGTATCACTCCCGCAAAATATAGTATCTCCCTGAATTGAACCGGTTAAGTATGAAAAAACCCCGCTTGAATCAACCGCAACCCCATTTAAGAAATTTCCGGATGGGTATAAAATAGTCCCATTTTGAAGCAATAAGCCTGCTTTAAATTTCCCTGCCGTATCAAGTTTTAAAATGAAGGAAGCCTCGGAAGAAGAACCGGGTTGTGTTAATATTCCTCCACCAAATG
>DATHNK010000434.1:0-7118 GCA_035486075.1 Bacteroidia bacterium | reverse complement strand
AATGACATTAAATATTCTCCGGAAAATACGGTGATAAAGTTCACTACCGCCATGCATCATACCGGGCTTGAATTTACAGTGCAAGACCGCGGTATCGGAATTCCGGAAAGTGAACAGGCGAATTTATTTGAACGCTTTTTCAGGGCGAAGAACACGCTGAACATTGAAGGTACAGGCCTCGGATTAAGCATTGTTAAAAAATATATCGATCTTTTAAATGGAACTATCTCCTTCACCAGCCGCGAAAATGAAGGAAGCACGTTCCGTGTGTCAATAGAGAACTCTGCATCTGTTAATTAATACACTTCTTAAAAAACAAAAAGGCTATGAAAAAAATACTTGTAATTGAAGACAACAAGGAGATGCTTGAAAACATTGCGGAAATTCTGGAGCTTTTCAACTATTCAGTCATCAAAGCCCAGAACGCCACCAATGGAATAGAATTGGCCAAAAGTGAAAAACCTCACCTAATCATCTGCGATATAATGATGCCCGACTTCGACGGATACAAAGTATTGCAAATGCTGGAAGAAGACCCTGCAACCAAAGGAACGCCTTTTATATTTCTTACAGCCAAGGCCGAAAAAAGTGACGTACGCAAAGGTATGAACCTGGGCGCCGATGATTACCTTACCAAGCCGTTCGACAAGGCTGACCTTATCAATGCAGTAGAGGCAAGGCTGAAACGCAATGAGTTTTTACGCCGCACCTATACGCGCGATATTGACGGCCTGATGCAATTTATAGGAGAAGCAAAACGATTTCAGCTGCATGAACTGGACACCTCAAAATATACGATAAGAACTTATAACAAAAAACTCATTATTTACAATGAAGGTGAGGCTCCGGGGCCGGTTTACCTGATAAATAAAGGGAAAGTGAAAACCTGGAAAATGAGTTCGGAGGGTAAGGAATTTGTTTCCGGCATACTTAGCCAGGGCGATTTTTTCGGGTACATTTCCGTGCTTGAAAACAAACCATACTCCGATTCGGCAACTGCCATTGATGAAGTAGAACTGGTTATTATTCCGCAACCCGATTTCATTGCCCTCATCACCTATAACCAGCAGATTTCGGCAGGGTTCATACGTATGCTGGCCAATAATATCAGCGAAAAAGAAGAAAGGCTGCTTGGCCTGGCCTATAACTCGGTAAGAGCCCGCACCGCATCGGCCCTGTTTGGCCTTCATGCTAAAATGCCTGATGGTATAATATTGGTATCAAGAGATAACCTGGCCGGATTGGTAGGTACCTCTCCTGAGTCGCTTATCCGCACCTTGTCTGATTTTAAATCGGAAAAAGTTATTGAAACCGATGGCAAGGAAATAAAAATTGCCGATCTAAATAAGCTGGAAAGGATAATGAAGTTCTCCTGATAGTTACGCCGTCATTGCGAACGCAGTGAAGCAATCTTGCCACTAAGGGTAAGATTATTCACGTCTCTAATTTTAAAGAGTGTTCATGAGGCCCTTCGGGGTTGCTTCGCAAAGCCTCGCAATGACGATACCTACTCCCCCACCGGCTCAGCAGGCGTTTCCAACACCAATTCATAAAACACCAGGTCGAGCCATTTATTGAATTTGTATCCCACTTCTTTCAGGTGCCCAACCTCTCGGAATCCGAATTGCTCGTGTAATTTAACGCTGGCGTGGTTGTCAGCATCAATAGCGCCCAGTATGGCATGAACATTATTTTCTTTTGCAGCTTCTATAAGTTTTGCGAGTAATATCCGTGCTATTCCCTGCCTGCGGAAATCTTTATGAATATGCACGGAATGTTCCACAGTATATTTATAGCCTGGCCATGCCCGGAAAGGGCCATAGGCAATAAATCCTACAATTTTTCCACCGGTTTCTGCTACAAACACCGGATGATTGGCAGCCCTTTTCTCCTCCAGCCATTTCTTGCGCATATCCAAGGTATGGGGTTTGTAACTATACACCGAAGTAGTATGCAGAATGGCATAATTATATATTTCCAGTATTTCGGGTAGGTCTTTATCTTCCGCTATTCGAATGGCTATCATATTTTATTTATTAGATATACAGATTAAAAATAGCATTCATGTCTTCTTCTGTAAGTTGAAAATCTTCTATATCCATATTCTCCTTCAAATGTTTTTCGTTTCCAGCCTTAGGTATGGGCGAAACATTCTTTTGCTGCAAAAACCACCTCAACGCTATTTGTGCCGGGCTTTTACCATACTTTTCTCCGATAGAAATGAGTGTGGCATCTTTATTCACTTTGCCCCTGGCAAGCGGTGTGTAGGCAGTTATGAGTAAATTATTTTCACTTCCGTATTCCACCATTTCATGCTGGTTGGTATAGGGATTATACTCCACCTGGTTGCAAAAAACGGGCATTAAAGATTGCGCCCTTTTTAATTGCGCCATGCTGAAATTACTTACACCCACCAACCGGGTATAGCCTTTATGAATACAATCATTCAGCAGTTCGCAAGCCAGGTCGTTGGAGGAATCGTTGCCTGGCCAGTGCAACAGCAGAAGATCAATATACCCCACGTTGAGCTCTCTCAGGCTTTGTTCCACTTTAGGAATAAAATTCCGTTTAGTGAAATCAGAAGGCCATATCTTGGTGGTAATGAAAAATTCTTTTCGCTCTTTTCCGGATTTTCTTACGGCATTCCCTACTATCTCTTCGTTCCGGTAAAATTGAGCCGTATCCAGGTGGCGATATCCTATACGTATGGCGTTCGAAATAGCCAGTTCCCCTTCCTTGCCTGTTAACTGGTAAGTACCCAAACCAATTGCCGGCACTTGCTCTTTACCTATTTGTATTAATTTCATTTAACAAATACAATTCCAAAAAAAATTCTATTTCTGTATTACAATCTGTTTGTTAATTGTTCCGTTCTCCGAAATTATCTGCATAGTATAAACTCCGCTTGGAACATTGCCTAGATCTATCTGCATGTTTTGGCTTTGCTTATTCTTATCCAATAAATCGCTATAAATGCTCCGTCCCAGTTCATCTACAATTTTCAAGGACTGATAACCTTTTCCGGTCAGCATTACAGTTATATTCCCATTGGAAGGAACGGGATATATAGCTACCCCCGAATTGTTTTTAATAGTTGTACTATTTGTCAGCAAACTATAAATACTGTCTTTTGAAACACACCCGTTGGAATCGGTGCCGGTTACATAATAATAACCTTGCTGAGAAACAATGGTAGTATCGTACGTACTTCCTGTGCTCCATACGTAGGTTTTAGCCCCGCTTGCTTTCAGCGTATCCAGGTTATCGCTGATAGATACTGTTGGTAATTTGTTCACCGTAAGCATAAATGTTGAATCGGATGTACAACCATTAATGGTAACAGACACCGTGTAAACAGTGGTGGAAGATGGATTAACGGATATGCTTGAGCTTGTAGAAGAATTACTCCATAAATAAGCTCCGCCCCCGCTGGCAGTAATGGTGGAAGGAGTTCCTTTACAAGTACTGTCGTTCCCGCTGAAGGTTATTACCGGCAGCGCTTTCAGAAAGATGGTAATGGTATCAATTGCTTCGCAAACTCCCGATGTTCCAATTACAGTATAGGTAGTATTCACACTTGGTTTGGCAACAGGGTTTGCAATATTAGTTGCACTTAGTCCTGTCGATGGATTCCAACTGTAAGAGGAGGCTCCGCTCACACTAAGGAGCGCAGAATCTCCGGGGCAAATGGAATTGGGGCCCGATAAAAACAGTTGCAATGGGGCTGAAATTCCATATTGATTTTCATACGCGCCGATATCCGCACGGCAAATAACTACGCGTGGA
Source organism: Bacteroidia bacterium (assembly GCA_035486075.1). Taxonomy (GTDB): domain Bacteria; phylum Bacteroidota; class Bacteroidia; order JABEUT01; family JABEUT01; genus JABEUT01. Next base: position 3,332 of record DATHNK010000434.1, on the reverse strand, counting down.
TTACCGGCGAGGTCGGATGAAGGATATGCGTTATACAAAGGGTCACCTGTATCAATACATGGAGAGCCATTCTGCAAAGCCCAGTTAGCCGATAAACCGTTATAGCCGGAACCTTTTCCCCCTGAAGGAGAAACAAAATCCGGAGCGGAATTAATATTATTAAAATAGGCTCCGTAATAAAAATTACCATTCAACCCGAATGCTGCCTGTCCGCCCTGCACATCGCAATAATAATAATTGGGCGTGCTGGCCTGGTCGTTTTGAAAAATCTCATTTCCACTGGCAGCGCCGGTATCGCCCCAATAAATGCAATTGCGTGAAATAGGGTATGAAGCAAGGTCGCAATAGAGCCCTCCACCCTGGTTGGCGTAGTTATTGGCAATGGTTGTGTTTATGATCAACGGGCTTGTGTTGTTGCAATAAATGCCTCCGCCATTGCCATATCCACCTGTATACACAGCTTCATTGTTTATAATACTATTGTTGGAAATAATTACAGAGGGGGCTTGCAACAGGTAAATTCCGCCGCCATTACCTCCGTTGCCGTTTACGTTTGTTGTACCCGAATAATTATCTGCTATTATGTTATAATCAATCATAGCCATATTAGTAGACTGGCATAAGATTCCACCGCCCCCCACAGTGGGGTAAAAGAGCCAGTTATAAGCTATGGTATTATTTAAAATGTACAGGCTGTCCCCATTAGCGTCATAAATTCCGCCACCGGGGCCATATCCCACCGTATTATATTCAATAGTATTATGAGAAATGGTTCCTTTGCTCGAAGACATGAAAATCCCGCCTCCGCCGTTAAAGCCCGAATTATATTCAAGGGTATTATTATTGATATCATAGTTTTTGACATATTCCATTACAATAGCTCCTCCATAGTCCGCTGAGTTACCAATTATAGTGTCATACGCGATTACAGGCGTACTATTATTACCGGCATAAATGCCTCCTCCGTAAAAACTCGAGATACATTTGGTAATAGTATTGTAGGTAATAACGGGGCTGCTGCCCGAATCACAACAAATGGCCGCGCCGAATCCATAACTTGTTTCTGCCTGGCAGTTTGAAATATAACAATGAGATACGATGGCTTTCGACCAGTTCTCAAATAAAAGTGCGCCTCCGGCCTGAACATAAAAATTGCTTCCATTCGACTTACCATACTGAATTTTGCAATACTCCAGTTTTGAAGTATCATTAGTAGGTAAAATACCGTAAAACTTTATACCATGAAAGCCATTAGTAGTGTCGGTGGCAGTAAAATAAATAGTGTCCGACGGAGTGCCTACTGCAAGCAGCCTGCCTAACACATGCATATATGGGGTAAAACTCGTTTGGAAGTCTACTGTTACACCCGGATCAATGGTCAGGGTTGAATCATTGGGAATATACACCGAGTTCTGGATATTATACGGGGAACCTGCAAGCGTCCAGTGCCCGCTTACAGTGGGGCCCAAAATAGTTGTTTGGGCTGAGAGCGTAAAGAACGAAGCCTGCAGAATGAAGAGTGATAAAGCAATAGTAAGTTTTTTCATTTTGTGTATTATATACGTACAAAGGTACTGCATTTCCTGCACTCCGTTAGTACTGGCTTTCTATATCTTTGAAGCATTATTATCGCTTGCCCGTCCTGATAAAACATACTTATATAAAGCATGGCTATATTAAAATCGATGGAAAAGAACCCTGAAGGGGAACGGTTAAAGAAAGTTCAGCGATCGCCCAACTACCGCGATGATATTTTTCAAAACCAGCACGAAACTCTTGTTATGGCCGAAAAAGGGGCTTTTTTTAAGACCTTTTGGAAATTCATGAACAAGCCTAAAAATACTTTTCCGCCCAAACCACTTCCTTCCGTTAAAACAGACCTGAAAAACCTGCCCGGTGGAAACCCGGTGCTGGTTTGGTTCGGACACTCATCCTACCTAATTAAAATAGATGGCAAACATATACTGGTAGACCCGGTTTTCAGCGGATATGCGTCCCCCTTTAAAATGAAATCAGCCAAAAATTTTAATGGCAGCAATGTTTATTCGGTAGATGATATGCCCCCTATTGATATTCTTCTTATATCCCATGACCACTATGATCACCTGGATTATAAAACGCTATTAAAATTAAACTCCAAAACAAAACATATCCTCACATCCCTTGGCGTAGCCTCGCATCTTGAATATTGGGGCCTCGATATGAAAAAAGTTACCGAACTGGATTGGAACGATAGTATTGAACTGGAAGGATTCAAATTTATATCAGCCCCTGCACGGCACTTTTCAGGCCGGTCATTTAAACGTGCAAAAACGTTGTGGGCTTCCTTCCTCTTAAAATCAAAGAACCATTCCATTTATATCGGAGCCGACAGCGGCTACGATACCCATTTTAAAGAGATCGGCAAAGATCATGGCCCGTTCGACCTTGCCATACTTGAATCGGGACAATATAACGAAGCATGGAAAGCCATACACATGATGCCGGAAGAAACCGTGCAGGCAAGTATTGATCTAACTGCAAAAACCCTGTTGCCGGTGCATTGGGGAAAATTCTCCCTCTCGCTCCACCCCTGGAATGAGCCCATAGAACGGGTAATGAAAAAAGCGGAAGAACTGAACGTGAAAGTTACTACTCCTTTAATTGGAGAACCATTGATAATAGGGGAAAAATATCCCGTTAAAATGTGGTGGAGGGCGGTATAAGGGAAAAGGAGAAAGGAGAAAGTACTTATAGGTTTTCTTTCACCTTTCATCTGACTAGATCCTGTAAGTTATCATTAACCGAAATGCGCCCTGGTAGCTGTTCGAAGTATTCTTTAATGCAGGCAGTAAGGTGGTCTCCGGATTAATAATGGTAGGGCCATAATATGTGGCTGTAGTTGTATAGGATCCTATGGACTGAACCGTATTGGAATATAAAAATCCGGCCAGGGCCTCCACCGACCAGTGACGGGTTAAATGGTAGGCGCTTCCTATCCATATTCCATACCCTAAGGTAGTTGTGTTGGTTTTATAATCGGTGGTGCTGTTACTGAATACGGAACCGTCTCCATCGTATGGATAATATTCACTTGCCGCCGGATGGTCGCCGTTTGTATACGCAAATGAAATATTCCCCTGCAGGAAGAAATCGAACTTAGCCGAGTCGGGCCTTTTGTGATTAAAATAGTATCGGAAAAAAGTGGTGTAGCTGCTGGAAGTGCCGGGGCCAAAACTTAAACCTGCACACAAATTTTTTGTAATAAAATACCCTACCGTTAAATTAAGGCTTGAGGAGATACCAAGTGTTTTGGGTTTTAATGTGTCTGACAGAACCGCGTATTGACCCGG
>DATHNK010000433.1:0-8260 GCA_035486075.1 Bacteroidia bacterium | reverse complement strand
TTTCTTGTATTCCCCGGTATTAAAATAGGATAAGCTTAAGCTAATATTTTCACTTTCACTGAGACCTGTTTTTTCGGGTTTTGCCGAAGTTGTATCAGAACTTGAATGTGCTTGTGAAGTCCGTATATCCTTTAACAGATCAGAAGCAGCCGTGTAAGAAGAGTCTTCCTGTAAAGCTTTTGTTAATAAGGGAATCGCTTCCCCATCGCGGTGTTGGGAATGCAGGAAGGATGCATAATAGTAGCAGGCCTGATAATGGAAAAGTCCATAAAGATCCACGGCTTTTTTAAAATTATAATTGGCAGCGTTAGTGTCCTTAAGTACAGTAGATAAGATCCCTTCATTCAGATATACCAGGTCATAACCAGGGGAATACGCTTGCGCTTTATTAAAAAAATCGCGGGCAGAATCTAATTGCCCTTTACCCATATAATACACCCCCAGGTTTAGTAATGTTGGCCAACTGGTCGGGTCTTTTTTTATTACATCTTCCAGCATGGCCTTGTCATTGCCCCATATCTTAACGCGTTCATAAGAACCATATGTGAGTGTACTTAAAAAGAACAAGCATCCTGCCATAGTAACAGGCACTACCAGCCTCGACTCCTTTTTCAGTCGTGAATATATGGTCAGAATGGTGGAGGACATTGCTATAGACAGGCCAATTAATGTGGAGAACATATAATATTCTACATAATTAACAGGGAAAGGTATTATGCTGCTTGTAGGAATGAGGCATATAAAATACCATGCCAACCCGAAAGATATAACTCGGGTGCTTTTCTTGAGAGACAATAAATAGATGGCGATAAAGCAAGTAATTACAAAAAGAAACCCGGTGATAAAGTGATAGTCTCTCATGGAAGTTATAAAGTCATGTCTTCCATACGGATTAGCATTTTCAGGCATGAAGAAAAGAAGAAAATACCTCAGAACAACGTGAGCCTGTGTTAGCATATGGTCATGAATGGTCAAAGGTTTATCTAATAACACCCTGGCAACTTCCGGCGATGGAACGCTTTCATATATTATAAGGACCAAGAGAAATAGCCCTGTTAAAATGGAGGGAAGCATAGTCCTAAAACTTGATTTAAGTGCAGATAAACCGGATCTGTTAAACCCCGCTTCATACTCAAAAAATATAATATACAGCCATAGTAACGGGATGAACGTTAATGCAATTATTTTGAAGAGGCTGCCAATAATTAAAGGAATAAGATATAAGTGGTATTTTTTAAAAAATGGAATATAAAGCCAGGTTACGATAAATAACATTCCATAAAGGGTTCCGAAAATATTGGAACGTGCAGTGAGGTAATTTACAACATCGGCAGTGACGGGATGGTAGGCAAAAATGCATGTGGCAAGCAAGGCGGGATAGAATGGATCTGATGTGATCTTTTTAAATATTTTAAAACTCAGCAAGAAAGTGAGTATGAGAAGAACAACAAACCCAAGGAAGGTATGAATGTGCATCATATAAGGGCTTATACCACCGGCTATATAATAATCTATGGCAAGGCTTAGAATAAACATAGGGCGATACTGGGCCTGAAATTTTGGAAGATTAGATTCGGTACGCGAATCAGTAAAAAAGGCAGGAATATTTTTCAGCGAGCGGATGGAGGTATTATCTCCAATGAAGTAAGGGTCGTCATTCTGAAAGCCGTTTTGAAAATGGTGGAAGTAGATAAAAATCAGGACGGCAAATGCCGCTAAAATGGAAAAAATCTTAAAATTTCTGGTTGATAGCAAGGCCACAGTTGTAAATTTGAGGGTGAAATATCCCACAAATATAGATATTGTAGGTAACGGTTAAAATGTAAATAGGAAACAAAGGCCTATAGGGGTTAATTTATAATAGCTATTCAGGATGTTGATATTCAGTAATATTTAATAATTGCATTAAGTTTCCGGAAAATTCAGGTCGAAATCGCAAGTCATTTTAGCTACTGAATAGCTATATTCGCGGCCATAAATTGATGATTCCCTCTGAATGTGAAAAAGATAACTAGCTTTTTATATTTGCTTATAATTTTTATAGCAGGATGCGAAGCACCTAAGCAAAGAGGATTAGTTTATTTCAATGACTTTGAATCTATTAAAGGCTGGACCAAAGTAAACCTGGCCCAATGGCCAATTCATTCGGGGCGGTTTTCAAACAAACTCGATTCTAATTTTGATTACGGACAAAGTTTCTGGCTAACATTTAAGGAGGTATCACCCAAAAAACTGAAAGCAGTAAAGGTTACCGCTTGGGTTTATTTTACCGGCAGATGCGATGCCTTTCTGGCTATGGAGGTTAAGGACCCTGATAATAAAAGCCTGGTATGGAACGGAGTGAATATGGATGAACAGGTGAACCAGGTGGGAAAATGGCAGCAGGTAACGGCTTTATTTTCTTTAAGAGATAAAAAATTTAATGCCCCGTCCAATTTTATAAATATATATACTTGGGATAAAGGCAAAAAGGAAATGTATATTGATGATATTACAATTGAGTTTATTGAAGAACAGTAGCCATCGAACGCCCATGGCATTTTGTTTTTCTATCTTTGAACTGTTAATATTCAATTACCGCTTTGGCGTTTTTCAACTTAAGTAATAGTAGGGTTTATGTTTAGCAAATTTTGGCCAAAAGTGCTCATTGTTCTCAGCATTTTTGCTGCTTTTATCCTGGTATATCAATTACTTGAAAAAAAGGAGGTGTATAACAGCACACTTGGAAAAATAACTACCAATTACCAAAAAACAGATACTATTGGAGGCTCCATGGTAAAGGATGCCAACATACCATTCAAAAAATTTGAAGAAAAAAATGCCGATAACTGGGATGCCAAATTTTATAAAAGCATTCGCGACAGCCTTTATTCGAGTAGTAGTGTAAAAGTAATATACCGTTATGCTTTTTACCCATTTTTCCCTTTGGTTTGGAAAGCATCACATACTAATATTCACGGAATTGTTTTTCTCAATTATCTTTTCTTTGGCTTATCTCTTATTCTTTTATCTTCCATTTTTCTAAAGGGAAATAGATCGGAGATGTTTTATTTTTTATTGGCATTATTATTGCCAATATCCATAGTCTTTTATCTGCCTTATACTGAAGCATTGTTTATGCTCACTTTTTCCATAGCAGCAATTGGACTGGTAAAAAAGAAATATTGGCTTTTTTTTATAGGAATCGTCCTATGCAGTATGACACGCCCTTCATCATTGATTTTAGCTGCAGCTTTTATTGTTATAAGCACCATGAATTTTTTTTACCATAGAAAAATTCTTTTGTTTCTGAAGGACTTTTTCCTGATCATGCTGCCAGTATTTTTTGGTTGGTTGGCAGTCATACTTATTCAATATTATTACAGCGCTTCCTGGTCTACTTATATTATTGCTAGCAGCTTCTGGCCTAATGAGCCCGATTTGTACAAAAAAGTAACAGATTGGTCTATGGAAGGGTTTGGTATGACCACCTTTGCCATTTTTGCATTCATCATTCCTATTTGTATGTATGTAACTGTATGGGGAATGTCATCATTCCTTGGTAAAGAAAAGGAAAATAGAACATCTATATTTAGAGGAGATGAGCAATATACAAAGCGTCTTCTATTTAATATTTCAACGGTTTTTCTTTTTGGTTCCATTTTATTAAATATGCGCACCAGTGGCTATCAATTGCATGGTATTTACCGCTATAGTATGGCAACTCCATTCTTCTTTATTATCCTTTTCCAATTACCTGAAAAGTTCAAATCAATAACTTTAGAATACAAACTTTCCGGTTTCCTGGTAGTATTGGCATGTATTACTCTTTTCCTGTTATCAGCAGAATATGCTGGAGATATTTTCAGGTTTAAATATTTGGGGCTTTATCTGCTGCTCATAATGCTATTTTTTGTGGTAATTGAGCCACATGTTTCAGGTAGGGTTAAACTTATTTTGCTTTTATTGATAATTATTCCATGCCTCATATGGCACACGTATTTGTTTAATATGTACCTCGGCGATGCCTGGATATTTACCTGATTCTTCCATGTGGATGAACAATCTTTCTATATTTAGACCCGTATTCATAATCTGCTATAAAATCTGATGAACCTACTAGTACTTAATTACGAGTATCCTCCGCTGGGAGGGGGGGCAGGTGTTATTACCCAAAACATTTCTGAACGGCTTGCCGCAATGGGCCATAAAGTTACAGTTGTTACGGCCTGCTATAAAACGGAGAAAGAAAAGGAAGAATCGGGCAACCTGAAAATAATACGGGTAAAATCAAAAAGGAAGCATACTTATAAGTCAAGTGTACCGGAAATGCTATCATGGATAAAAGAAAGCAGGATATTCCTTAAGGAATATTGCCGGAAAGAAAAATTCGACCTTTGTTTTGCCAACTTTACTATTCCGGGAGGGGTGGTTGCCTTGTATTTAAAAAGAAAATTCGGATTGAAATATACTATCATATCCCATGGGCATGATATTCCATGGAGATACCCGAAAAAAATGTTTCATTTCCACCTGGCAACCTACATAAAGATTAAAAAGATCTGCCTGGAATCTGAAATAAATTTTGTGCAGACAATGGAAATGAAAAAGAACGCTGATAAATTTTTGGGAGAAAAATATGCCGAAAAGAACATGCTTATACCAAATGGTATAGTTACAGGACAATTTTTGCCTGATTATGCAATAAGAAGCAAGCAATTTAAAATAGTGTTTACCGGGAGGCTTGTTGAACAAAAGGATCCTTTTACTTTTCTGAAAGCTATTAAATTGTTCAGTGAAAGGAACAATAATTTTACCGTACAAATAATCGGCGATGGTTCGTTACGTAAACGAATGGAGGAATTTGTGAAGTCTCAAAACCTGGGCAACGTTGTTAACTTCTGCGGCTGGATAAGCAAAGAGGAGATAGTAAGAGAATATCAATCTGCCCATGTTAATGTCATATCATCTGTATTTGAAGGAATGTCTATTGCTGTATTTGAATCCCTGGCTTGTGGTTGCTTTCTTATAACCACACCAATAGATGGCATAAAGCAGGTAGTAAGTATTAACGAGAATGCGGTATTAGTAAACTTTCATTCACCAAGTGAAATTAAAGAACAACTGGAAAAATATTATGCCGAAAAATATTTGAAGGGGTATACAGTTCCCGGTGAAACTCTGAAAAAACTAACAACAGATTATGATTGGAATAAGATTGTTAGACTTTATGAGGATGTATTTAACAGAATTCTGAACAGATGAAGATCCTGCATATAATAGATACCCTATGGTTGGGAGGAGCTCAGTCGGTAGTAAAAACCTTTTTCGAGAAGGAAACAGATAATAAGGATATTTTTCTTTATGTGCTCCGGCAGACAGAGCCACAGATAACAATTCACCATGAAAATATTATAGTGCATAAATCAGGTTCCCGTTATTCCCTTGCACCTATTGCAGAATTGAAAAATATTATAATGGGAAAGAGGATAGATATTCTGCATTGCCATTTGCCCCGGGCGCAGGTATTTGGCTACATTTTAAAAAGATTTTATTTTCCCAAAATAAAGTTAGTATTTCACGAACAGGGTATAATTTATGATCATCCTGTTGTATTACCTTTTCTGTTTAATGTGTTTAAAAAAAGGATAGATGCATTTATTGTCTGTTCGGAGAACAACAAACAGGAACTACTGAAAAAAGTTAAAAATATTGAAGGGAAGACTTTTTTTCTTCCCAATTTTGTAAATACAGAGTTGCATAAAGCAGTACAAAAAATTGACAAAAAGGGTTGCCGGATTAAATTGGGTATAGACCCCAATGCATTTGTAATAGGCTTTGCCGGAAGGTTGGTACAACGTAAGGGATGGGAAGAACTTATAGAAGCTGCTGCAGTTTTAAAAAAAGAAGATAATATTCATTTTGTAATTTCAGGGATTGGGCCTGAACAAAATATGATGCTGGAAATGATTGCGAAAAACGGTTTAGGCAAAAAAATTACTTATCTTGGATATGTTTCCGATATGGTTCCGTTTTATGCAGCTATTGATTGCCTTATTCTGCCGTCGCATTGGGAAGGTATGTCATTGTCGCAGCAGGAAGCTATAGCAGCCGGACTACCGGTTCTCATTTCAGAAAGTATTAACGACACTACGCAAGGTGTTTTTATTACATTTAAGAATAAGGATCCCAAAGATATGGCAAGCAAAATAATGCAGCAAAGGCTCCGGAATTCAGAAGGTAAAATGGGTTTAAATGAGCAATTACATGCAGTGCTGGTAAAGAATGAAGAGCTATTTATGAGTGGATTGGAGGAAGTTTATAAATCAATTTGAATGAAGTACCTTTTTTTATCACCCTGGGTCTGGAACAATTACCGAAATAGGAACATAGAGATTCCAATTGGCGTATCTGCAGAGGGAAATGAATGTATTTACGTGAATCCGGTAAAGTATAAGAACTGGGAAAAGATATTTCGTTTGCAAAACATTTCTACACATGCTACCGGTTCTGTCAAAGTAATTGAAAGGTTCAGCAGGCTGCCTAAGTCATTCTTCCTTTTGCTGTATGAGAATTACGACAATATGAAGATGGTAAGAAAAAACAAACCTGAGGTAGTGGTTTCCTGGGATTATCTGATGAGTTTGTTTGCCTGTATCTATTGCAAACTAAAGGGTATCCCATTCGTGTTTGATGCTATGGATGATTGGGAAGAGATAGAAAAAAATAAAGGTGTAAGGTTGTATTATAAGTATATTGCAAAACCTGTTTTAACTAAATTATCTTATGCAATTACCGCTACTAGTCACAAACAAGTGGAAGTATTTGGCAGGCATAATAAACGGGTTTTTCTTATCCCTAACGGCAAGCCGATGGATTTTATTAAAAAAACGGGGGAATATATAATTCAAAACATGGAGGAAGGTCGCACAATAAATTTTATTGCAACCCTGAGAGATTGGTATGACTTCGACTTGTTATTTGATGTGTTCAGGGAGTTTCCTGAATTGCAATTGAATATTTACGGAGAAGGCGAATTGTTTGAATATTTGAAAAACAAATCAGCACAATATTCTAATATTACCATGAAGGGACATGCAGACAGTGAATTGCTTCCCAGGCTAATTGCGGAATCTTTATTTGGAGTGCTTCCCCTAAAACTAAATAAGCTTAATGACAGCACATGCCCTATTAAGCTATTTGATTATTGGAGCGCTAAAAAAGCTGTAATTGCCAGCCCCACTTATGAAATGCAAAAAATAAGTGAAAACGGAGGAATGGTATTAGCTGCAAAAAAACAGGAATACATTAATGCAATTAGATTACTGCTTAACGATAAGGCGTTAAGAGATTCTATTGGCGAAAAGGGCTACCGGAATATGCTTGAAAAGTATAATTATGATATCATAATTCCGCAATTTATTGCTTCTGTAACTTTAGATAAATAGCTAATGGAGGTAAGTATTGTAATTGTAAATTATAATGTAAAGCAACTGATTTTAGAATGCATAGGTTCTATTTATAAATATTTCAAATGCGTTACTTTTGAAATAATAATAGTGGACAATAATTCGAGAGATGATAGTATTAACGCTATTAAGACTACCTACCCTGAAGTAATAATAATTGAAAATAAGTTCAATGCGGGTTTTTCCGGCGCTACCAATCAGGGAATGGAAATAGCCAAAGGGGATTATATTTTCTTATTGAACCCCGATACCTATTTAATAGACGAGTCCGTATGTAAACTTATAGGTTTTATCAAGGAAAAGAATAATAATGTACTTGTAGCGCCCAGGCTATTAAATAATGACAGGACCTTGCAATATTCCGCATGGAAAGATAAAGAGTTGTTTGTAATATTGCAGGAGTCATTTCAAATATATAGAAGTGCGTATAAGCTTGAAACATTTTCTTCACCCCGGGCGGTAGATAATGTAATGGGTGCTGCTATGGTATTTCCAAAAGAACTTATTGCAAAAGTGGGTAATTTCGACAGCGATATATTCTGGCAGGATGATTTTGATTTTTGCTACCGTGTCAGAAAATATGGAATTCCTGTTGTTTATTACCCTGGTGCCACCATTGTGCATTACTTCAATCAGAGCGCTGTAAAAAACGTGAATGTATATTATGCAAATTTAATTATCAGCAAACTGAAGTTGTATAGAAAGCATCATTCCGGATTTAAGGTAACCCTCGTGGTTCTGCTTACATTAATACACATCATGGCTTACATTATTTTCTTGCTAATGATCTCGCCATTCAGCAAACATTACAG
>DATHNK010000432.1:0-6481 GCA_035486075.1 Bacteroidia bacterium | reverse complement strand
GCTCCCACAACCACCATATCTATTACAGATCCATCTAACAATACTACCACATATGCATCTACCATAATTGGTACAGGTGGCAGCACCTGCTGGCCTACCAATGGCACTGCCAATTACAGGGCCGATGTTACAGCCGCCATCAATGGTTCAGGAAATTATAACATTACACTGAACGGATTTGCTAATGTGGGTTATGAGGTAGACGGGGTTTCTATCATAATGATATATGCTGACCCTACGGCAACATACAGCGGCAGTATTTCTCTTTGGGATGGCTGTATTGTTGCCATAGGAAACACTCAAACAAGCACAGAAAGTAATTTTGCAGTATGTGCCGCGACAAATAATGCAAGCGCTTTCGGAATATTTGCTGACTGCCAGAGTAACTCCAGCGGAGGGGTTAATACGGATGATTTTAACGGAAGCATTCTTACTTTCACAAATGATTTCTGGAACTTCAATGTAATTCCAACTACCCTTACAAATGGACAAACCTCATGTGTTTATGATGGATACACCAATTGCGCCGGCGATTGCTGGGCCTGGGTTGCCAATGGTTTATACTGGCAGAACACTAGCTGCGTAACCTGCACGCCGCCGAGCGCTATGGTGGTGACCTTTACACCCAATGATCCTACCTGTGGCAATTTAAATGGATTTATCACAACCAGTGTTACAGGTGGAACAGCCCCGTATACATACACTTGGTCCAACGGTGGAACACTGAGTTCTATTTCAGGTTTAAGTGCAGGCACTTATTATCTCACCGTAAGAGATAATTCAGGATGTGATTCAACAAAAGATACCATTACTCTGGTTACCACTACAGTAAGGGTAACCCCTACTTATACCAATGTGCTCTGCAATGGACAATGCAATGGAGCCATACATATTTCAGCATCTGGAGGTGTTCCGCCATTTACCTTTACTTGGTCGCCCAGTGTAGGTATCGATTCCAATGCCATCAATCTGTGCGCAGGTTCTTATACAGTTTCAGTTTCCGATAATAATGGTTGTACTACCATTGATACATTAACGGTGACCCAGCCCCCCGTGCTAAGTGTTTCAACAACTATTACCGGAGAGGGCTGTAACGGTGGGTCCAATGGAACTGCTATTGCCACCGGTGCCGGAGGAACACCTCCTTATAAATACCAATGGAATAATGGCCAAACAACAGATACGGCAACTGGACTTTCCGCCGGAACATATACTGTAACCGTTATTGATTCCAACACTTGTTCTGCTACCAATACTGCAACGGTTACGCAGCCTGCGGTTCTGAACGTTTCATTGAGCGGGCCGCAAACAATATGTAACGGAGATTCAGGAACGCTGACAGCAACAGTAACAGGTGGCACAAGCCCTTATGCCTATAGCTGGAGCGGTGGTTCTACCTCCATTTCAAGTACGGCTGTTGTTTCGCCTACATCTACTACTACATATACTGTTAATATTACAGATGCCAATGGATGTGTCACTTCTGCTACTATTGTTGTAAGCCTTGGCCCTCCCTTAAGTGTTATTATAAAAGGGGCGCATTCGGTTTGTTCCGGAGCAAACCTTACAATTTGTGCAGTTCCAACAGGAGGATCGGGTGGAGATACCTATGTTTGGCAACCCGGAAATTTGAGCGGGCCCTGTGTTAACATCGCTCCTTCAGCTTCAACAACTTATACTTTAACGGTTACCGATAATTGCGGAACGCCGGCCAGCGCCACTACTTTTGTTCCTGTCAATCCTTTGCCAAACATAGTATTCAGCGCCGATGTAATGCAGGGCTGTGCACCGCTATGCATTCAATTCAGAGATAAATCGACTATTGCACAAGGACAAATTGTTTCATGGGCCTGGAGATTTGGTTCCGGAGACACGGCTGACTACAAGGATCCCATTTATTGCTATCCCGATTCCGGCCACTTTGGTGTTACCCTCACCACTGTTTCCGACAGTGGTTGCAGCGCTACCTTAAACATATTGAATATGATCACTGTTTATGGTCATCCAAACACACAATTTTCCATGTCACCTCAACCAACTGATATATTGCATGCTAACATTCAATTTACCGATAATACTACCGATTCTTACGGGCTCTCTTATTGGTTTTGGAATTTTGGAGACGGAACAGATTCTACAAGCAACTTGCAGAACCCAACGCATACCTACCAGGACACAGGTACTTTTTGCGCTTCCATGGTAGCTATGAATATTCATGGCTGTACAGATACTGCAACCAATTGCCTGGTGATCGATCCCAGCTTCTCCCTGTATATTCCTGATGCGTTTACCCCGAACGGAAATGGAAGGAATGATGTATTTATGGTAAAAGGCCAGTATATCACCAGTTTCGAAATGTATATTTTCGACCGCTGGGGCACGCAATTGTTTTACACCAATGATATAAATACCGGGTGGAACGGAACAGTTAAAGGTGGTTCTACTATATGCCAGGAAGATACTTATGTGTATAAAATATTAGTGAAAGACGCTAAAAATAAGCAACATAACTATGTGGGGGCTGTTACCCTTATAAAATAAAAGTACCCTTATTTTTTTTACAAAAACTTCTCCCGCTGTACATAAATTTATAAGGGAAAGTGCCAATCCAATTGTTCATGGTGAGGAAATTGGTTTAACTTTGTAACATACTGCACGCGAATTAGTATAAATTTTATCGCCTTCAACTTCAAGTTTATGCCTCAAAGAACGCTTTTTGGCTGTTTTTTTATTTCAGATGGCTTCGGAATCTATCCCCTCTAATTGCCTGATTATTTTACTTAATATATATATAATACTACATTCGATTAATTGAAAATACAAAAAGAAATATTGATTTCTGTTTTTTTTGTAGTTGCATTGATGAGCGGGATCACTTACCTGACTTACACCAATGGAAAGAAATCTGTTGCCTCTGCCGATAACATTTCAAGAATACGGCTGATATTAACAGCCCTCCGGGAAATAGACGAGAAGGACCAGGCTCTTGAAAGCAATCTGCATAAATACATTATATCGGAAGGGACGTGGTTTTCCGATTCTTGCAAGATATTGCCGGGGCAGATCCTGGATGAAATTTCCAATATAAAGATCTTCGGCGGTGATGATAAGGAAATGCTGGATGGTACAGTTACCCTGGAAAACGCAATAAACAGGCAGCAACAGATCGTTTCAAAAATACTGGAACTTCCAAAAGATTCAATTGCCGCTGCAAAGCAAATTGTAAATTCTGATTCCGTTCACGAAGTATTCTATAAAGTACGGGAAGAGATAAACAAGGCAAGGGAGAATGAAGGGTTTCTTTTTTCCATGCAGATCACAATAAACCAGGGCTCATCCAGGAACAACCTCAGGCTGATATTTATCCGCAGCGGGGTGATATTATTTTTCCTGTTGCTGGGCCTTTTTATGATAAACAGGGATATAAGGAAACGGATCAACGCAGAAAAGAATGCATTGGAAAGGGAACATAAATATTCTGCGTTGATTGAGGGAGCGGGAGATTTAGTTTGCACCTTTGATTACAGGGGTAATTTAACCTATACAAGCTCAAGAATTGAAACGCTTTCGGGTTATCACCGGGAGGAACTGCTGAATAAACACTATTCCACCATTATAGCGCCGGAATGGAGGGATAGGGTTCAACAGATATTTAAAGAGCAATTAAGAAACAAAAAAAGGGAAACACTGGCTGAGTTGCAGATCATAACCAAGAAAGGTGAAATAAGATGGGTGGAAATTAAGGCCGTTTTGGTTTCCGGCAATGCCGAAACAGCCGGAATGCTTTGTATCTGCAGAGATATCAATGTCCGTAAAAAAGCGGAACTGGACAGAGCTAATGCCAGCCGGAACCAGGAAATTTTCCTGGCCAACATGAGCCATGAAATAAGGACCCCTATGAACGGGATAATAGGCTTGGCGCACCTGCTTTCAATTACCGGTTTAAATACCGAACAGAACGATTATCTGAAAGGAATACGGGATTCTGCCCGCAAGTTGCTCACCATTATAAATGATATACTCGATATTTCAAAAATAAATGCCGGTAAAATTGTGCTGGAAGAAGAACCATTCAGCATTAAAGAATTAATAGATAATACCTTGCTTACCCTTGGTAGAAAAGCCAAGAAGAAGAACATAAAAATAACCACCTATATAGATCCTGAAATTCCACGGTTAGTAATGGGAGACCACGTCCGGTTGTCGCAGATACTCTGGAACCTGGGTGGAAATGCGGTGGAATATACTGAGCGGGACGGAGAGGTTAATATATTAATAGTAAAGCAAAACGAAGATGAAAACAAGACCCAGGTTGTTTTTATTGTGAAAGACAATGGAATAGGAATTGAAAGTACCTTACTGCCATCTATTTTCGAGCCATTTATACAGGCCAATCCTGCAACTTCGCGAAAATATGGTACCGGCTTGGGATTAAGTATTACTAAAAAATTGGTAGAAATTCAGGGAGGTACTATATCCGTGCAAAGTACATTGGGCGAAGGATCTCAATTTTCCATCCATCTCAGCTTTAGAAAATATGCTTACGATAAGCCCAAACTGGAAGCCATAAATAAGCACTATGGGGCTGATTATAAAAATCTTAATGGTGTATCTGTTTTACTGGTGGAGGATAATATCATTAACCAGAAAGTCGGGGTGAAGATACTGGAGAAAAAAGGAATAAAAGTAGATGTGGCAGAGAATGGAAAAAGAGCCATTGAAATTCTGGAAAAAAAGCCGTATGATTTAATATTGATGGATCTGCAGATGCCTGAAATGAACGGATTTGAAGCCACCACCTATTTACGCACGAAGATGACCCTGAACCACCAGCATATTCCTGTTATTGCTATTACCGCAGCCGCATTGCAGGGAGAATATGAAAAATGCATGGCGACCGGAATGAATGACTATCTTTTAAAACCTTTTGAGCCCAATGACCTGTTTGATAAAATGGAACATTTGCTAAATTTGACCCCAAACCCGATAACCTCGTAACAATTTACGCCAATGAGTAATCATATTGACCTGACAGAACTGAATAAAGTTGCCGATGGCGACCAGGAATTCATGAAAGAAACCATGGAGTTGCTTATGCAGGAAATTCCTGATAACCTTAAACATATAAATGATTATGTAACAAATAATGATATTGTTTCGTTAAAAAAAATCGTTCATAAAATGAAATCGTCCTTCATGCTTATAGGGATGAAAGATTTATGGCCTGTTATCAGTACTATTGAGAAATCAGATTCGCCGGAGGTTATTATGGGGCAAGTCCCCGAGTTTATTAGAATATGTACAGAATCTATAGAAGAATTAAAATCAATCTAAAATAATTTAAATTTTATTTTAGAAAAAATTAATGGCAAATGGAAATTCAAGACAGTGTATTCATTATTAGGTGTTTAAGCAGTATAAAAAATCAGGGCAAAATAAAAAATGTAAAATATTGTAATAAGTTTTTAACAACCAATCATTAATAAAATATCCTCTTTGACATATAAGTTATTGATGAAACATAGAAAATAATATACATGACTGATTTTAAGTGTTTTACGTGCCTCATTAATAATTTAAAATAATCATAAATTAACAAGTTCTAATACTATCATAATGCTAAGCGTCATGCCATTTTATAATTATATTACTAATTTTGTAGCCATTTATTAAAAAGACGCGCATGAGAAAGTTTAAAATACTGATAGCCGAAGATGATGTACTGTTGCTGAAGGCCCTGGGGTTTTACCTGGAAAAGAAGGGATATGAATTAATGCTTGTACCTGATGGAAGAGATGCCATCAATAAGATAAAGGAAAGTCAGTACGACCTGATCGTTACCGATATAAATATGCCATTCAGTAATGGAATGGAAATTATTTCGCTTGTACGGAATGAATTAAAGCTGAAAACCCCAATTATAGTTTTAACCTCTATGGGGTTGGAAAATACGGAACTGGAAGCATTTCACATTGGGGCCGATGAATTTATTGCCAAGCCATTTAGTCCTCAGGTCCTGGGTGTTAGAATAGAAAAAATACTTTCAGCTGTTAATAAGTAGTAAATCAGCAAAACCTGTAATGAAGCGATACTTACTTTGTTTTTTTACATTGCTATCTTTTCTTTGTGCTGTTTCGGCGCAAAACCCTGATTCATTGCTGGGTGTTGCGCAGAAGGAAGCCTTCAAGAACCATTTTGCCGAAGCCGACCATATTATGGTTCCGCTGGTAGCAAAATATCCTAAGAACAGCGACTATACTATATTCTACGGAGCCCTTTGTTCCTGGATGCATAAATACGATTCTTCCAAAGCCATACTTAGGCAGGTTATTGCCGATGAGCCTAAAAACCTGGATGCATATGATGCATTGACAAATACCGAACTCTGGTCGAAGGATGATTCGGTAGCTATTATTGATTGCTATAAGGCATTGATGATTCCGAAAGTAACACCGGAATTATACTTGCTGAAAATAGGCGA
>DATHNK010000431.1:0-5678 GCA_035486075.1 Bacteroidia bacterium | reverse complement strand
ATACTTGGGTTGCTTGCACAGGGATATTCATCTCTGCATGCTTCCATACTCGGGGTATATTTACATGGACTGGCGGGAGATATTGCGGCCCAGGAATGGGGTGAAAACGCCCTGATTGCCGAGGATATAACCAATTGCCTGGGGTTTGCTTTCCAACAAATTTCCGGTTAAAAAAACGATAAGATCGGGGTATATTTCCATTTAATGTGGAAATTACTTTAAAATCTTACATTTGCAAATCAAAAAAACTTAAATACGTGTTACGCAGATTCATCAACAACAATTTTCCGCTTACCCGGATAAAAATAGGAATTGCAAAAATCCTTTACTTTTTTGTGTCAATGGTATATGGCAAAAAGCCGCGTATCATTACCCGCAACAATATTACCTATGAAGTTGACCTATCTGAAGGAATTGATCTTTCGTTGTTCCTGTTCGGGAATTTTCAGAAACACGTTACCCACAGCGAGCTTTTATCGATCCCAAAAGATGCCACCATTATTGATGTTGGCGCCAACTTCGGGCTTATGAGCTTGCCTTTTGCACAATTAGCCCCGCAGGGAAAAGTATATTCTTTTGAACCTACACACTATGCCATTGCGAAGCTCAAACGCAATCTTTCACTAAATGCGGAACTGGCAAAACATATCGAGGTTATTAATTCTTTTGTATCGGCAAAGTCGAGCGAAAATGCAGACATTAAAGCCTTCTCCAGTTGGAAGGTAAATAATGAAAAGGCCGAAATTATGCACCCTACACATTTGGGAGCAGCTAAATCTACGGAAGGTGTAGGCGCTATTACTTTAAATGATTTTTGCAAAAAAGTAAACCTTACCCGCCTCGATTTTATTAAAATAGATACTGACGGACATGAATTTGAGGTATTTCAGGGTGCGGCAGAAGCAATAGCCAAGTACCGCCCTCAGATCATTTTTGAAATAGGCCTTTATGTAATGACCGAAAAAGGGATTGATTTTTCATTCTACAGCGACTACTTCGGCAAGCTCAACTACCGCATGTATGATTCCGATTCCAAGGCTTTGATAACCCTCGAGAACCATAAAATGTACATCCCTGCAAAGGGCACTATAGATATCATAGCCAAGCCGGAATAATAGCAGGCCTATCTTTTCCGCAGCAATGAGCCAATAAACGGATTTGAAAACAACGATATCCGTATGAAAACTATCTTGCATTCTATTATCAGGCTATGGCTCAGGCTTACGTCCTCCTTTTTTTTCGATAAAGTGCAGGTATCCGGAATTGAAAACATTCCGTTTGATTGCCCTGTGATATTTGCATCCAATCATCCGAATGCATTTCTGGATTCACTTGTAATGACAACGTGCATAAAAAGAGAACTCTATTACACGGCCAGAGGAGATTTTTTTAAATCTAAAATAGCCAATACACTTTTACGATATATAAATATTTTGCCGGTATACAGGAAAGAAGAAGGCAAAGAACTGATGCATAAAAACACAGGAACATTTTCGGCCTGTATTGAGATATTCAAAAAAAACGGGGCGGTTACAATTTTTACTGAAGGATTCTCTGAAAATAAATATGAACTGAGGCCACTTCGAAAAGGTACGGCCCGCTTGGCCTTTGAGGCATGGAATAACCCGGAAATAGGAGCTAAGTTAAAGGTAGTTCCGGTAGCCATTCATTACAGCTCATGGTTAAAAATACATCCTGTAGTTTATGTTGAATTTTTAAAAAACATAGAAAAAGATGACTTTGATAATATAGATGAAAATGGCCTCTTAAATAAGAAATTCAATGATCTGTTGAGGGAAGCACTTGCAGCAAAGTGTATAATGATTGATCAGGGCGGGAACATTGTTTCACAAAATAAGATAACAGGGTTTATACTTAAAAATTATTTGAACGGAACCGTTAATGCCAAAATACTTCAGAACAAATACGTGGCAAATGTTACTTCAGAATTCAGGTCACGTTATAAAGAATTATCTGATTTTCTTATTAACGGAAATATCAATTATGATATGAAATTTGGAAATGCTGCAATGAATATAATAAATCTTATTGGCTGGTTTATTGTATTTGGAGCAGCGCTTATTTACAATTTTATCCCCTATTATTTATGCAGGATATTTGTGCGTAAAACCACAAAGAGCAATGACTTCCATGATTCACTTTTGTACTGTATGCTGCTTATGATCTATCCTCTGTATCTGTTTGCCTTGTTTTCGGTCTTCACACATTATGCAAATTTTCAGGCGGGAATATTAGCCGCTTTTTTAGCTGCTTTCAGTGCATTCTATTATGAAGCTGCTAAAAGATATATTCTATCTTTCTTTAAAAAGAAGCAATTAATAAAAGTAAAAGCTATGTTTAAAGGCCTTTTTGAAACAAATAATGGCTAACGATCCATTCATTACCGCCTTTATAACCCCACAGCTCTGCGCAGGCCATAAAAAATATTCTCCAGTACGACCACCATTTTTGGGCTTCATTGCCATAAACACGCTCCATAATTTTCATTATTTCCTGCTTGTGCAAATCCATATTTTGTAACCAGGCATTGGAAGTTTTTTCGTAGTGCACGCCACTAACCCGCCAATGTTGCTGAATCTTTAATTCATTCTGGAAATAGAGTAACAAATGGTCGCTCGGCATTATTCCACCGGTAAAAAAATATTTGCTCATCCAGTCCGATTCATCAACCACTTCAAACTTATAGGCATAGTCTTTATGTGTAAATATATGGACGAATAATTTGCCTTCCGGTTTCAGAAAGCTTGCAACTTTGTTCATCAGCAACTCATAATTCCGCATGTGTTCAAACATCTCTACAGAAACTACCCTGTCGTATTTTTCCGCTATTTGAAACACATTCATATCTGCAGTTATAATGGTGAGGTTTTTTATATTTCTCTTTTGCGCTTCTCCATCTATAAACGCCTTTTGGCTGTGCGAATTGGAAACAGATGTTACTTTACTATCCGGAAATTTTGCAGCCATAAATAAGGACAAGGAACCCCATCCACAGCCTAATTCCAATATGTTTTGCCCATCTTTTAACTCCGCTCTTTCACAGGTAATTTCGAGCATATCTTTTTCCGAAACGTCAATAGAACTTACGCCTTCTTTCCAATATCCTGAACTATATTTCAGGTTTTTTCCCATAACCAACTGGAAAAAATCAGCTGGAATTTCATAATGCTGTGCGTTGGCATCTTCGGTATTTACAGCAATTGGCGAGGCTTTCAACTCCTCTATCAATTTCATGAAATGCTGCTGCTGCGCTTCAGGGTTTCCTTTATCCTCATCCTTTAAGCGCTCAGCCAACAGCCTCCTGATTCCATAGCGGACAATAAAATCGGGCAATATATCTTTTTCAAGTAAACCGGAATACCACATAGTTAATTAGAAATTAGGAATTGAAAATTAGGAATTAAAAGGAATACCATAGATCAGGTATTTCCTAATTTTTTTTGAACCAGGGTACAAACATAGAAGTTGTTCGCTGATATTCCTTGTATGCATCACCCCTTGAACGGATAGATTGCTGTTCGGTAAGCGGAATTCCCGTTACACGGAATAATAATAATGTAATTGTTAAAGGGCTTAAAATGCCTATCCAGCCATAGTTGGCATTTAGCGCCACTAAAAAATACCCCACCCAAATCATAGACTCGAAAAAGTAATTCGGATGGCGGGAATAATTCCATAACCCAACATCGCAAACCTTCCCTTTATTTGCCGGATTCTTTTTGAATGCTTTTAATTGCGCATCTGCTATGGCTTCTCCGATAATACTGATTGCCCAAACAACGGCCCCGGCATATTCAAGCAATGAAATACATTCTTTCTTGTTGAATGCAATCAGAAAAAAAGGAATTGCCAGGTAAATATTTGAAAGCGCCTGCGCCTGGAAGAAAATAAATAGTTTACTGTTTACGCTGCTGCCCCATTCTTCCCGCATTTTTTTGTACCGGCCCTCTTCCACATCTAAATGCGAACCTACACGGATCAAAAGATAAATTCCTAACCTAAGGCTCCAGATTAAAATCATTCCGCAAATTAATATTTTCCGTTGCTGGAACCCGTCTGCCAGAAAATATAACAGGATAGCAATAAAAGAGAAATTAAATGCCCAGAAAATGTCCACAACACCTGCATTCTTAATGGTGTAGGCCCATAAATATATAAAGAGCATTACCACACAGCATACAGCTAAACAAATAAGAATAGTGGAAATTGGAAGACTCATACCATGCATTTATTTTAGTTACGAATTCAAGAAGATTACAGATTTTAAAAATAACAAATATATTTACAACATAATTGATTCATTACGATGCTAGTTAAAGTATATGGAAGTACAGTAAGCGGAATAGATGCAACGCTGATCACAGTGGAGGTAAATATATCCCAGGGGGTAAATTTCTTTTTGGTAGGATTGCCCGATAGCGCCGTGAAAGAGAGCCAGCAGCGCATTGATGCGGCTTTAAAAAACAACGGCTATCGCATTCCGGGAATGATGATCACTATTAATATGGCTCCCGCAGATATCCGGAAAGAAGGTTCTTCCTATGACCTGACACTTGCTATTGGCATACTGGCAGCATCCAACCAGATAAGCAGCGAAAAAGTAAAAGACTATATTATAATGGGTGAACTGTCGCTGGATGGCAGTTTGCAACCGATCAAAGGTGTTCTGCCTATTGCTTTAAATGCAAAAGACAATGGGTTTAAAGGAATACTTCTTCCTGTGCAAAACGCTAAAGAAGCCGCTATTGTGGAGGGTTTAGATGTATATGGAATAAATAACATTAAAGAAGCTATAGATTTTCTGAATGGTGATCTGGGGCTTGAACCCGTTAAAATAGATATTGGTGCTACATTTTATGCGCAACTTGCCCATTCCGAAATTGATTTTGCAGATGTGAAGGGGCAGGAAAATATTAAGCGCGCCCTTGAAATTGCCGCCGCTGGCGGGCACAATGTTTTGCTTATTGGCCCACCCGGAGCAGGTAAAACCATGCTTGCAAAAAGATTGCCCACCGTGTTACCTCCTTTAACAATTGAAGAGGCTTTGGAAACGACAAAGATCCATTCAGTGGCAGGGAAAACAATGGACGGAGCAGGGCTTGTCGCAATCCGCCCGTTTCGTTCCCCGCACCACACTATAAGCGATGTGGCTCTTGTGGGTGGGGGGAGTTTTCCACAACCCGGTGAAATTTCACTGGCACATAATGGCGTTTTATTTTTAGATGAACTACCCGAATTTAAAAGAACCGTTCTCGAAGTGATGCGCCAGCCGCTGGAAGACCGGGTTATACGAATTTCCCGTGCAAAGTTTACCGTGGAATACCCTGCCAGTTTTATGCTTGTAACGGCTATGAATCCTTGCCCCTGTGGCTATTATAACCATCCGACCAAAGAATGTGTATGTCCCCCGGGAATGGTGCAGAAATATTTGAATAAGATATCAGGGCCTCTTTTAGACCGCATAGATATTCATGTAGAAGTAGTACCGGTTGCTTATGGAGAATTATCTTCGGAGCGTATGAGTGAGAAAAGCGAAAAAGTAAGAGAGAGAGTTGTTGCAGCAAGAGAGATACAGGCTAAGCGTTTTGCAGGAACTTCTATTTACAGTAATGCACAAATGAGCTCGAAACAGCTTAAAACATATTGCAAGATAGATG
>DATHNK010000430.1:0-12400 GCA_035486075.1 Bacteroidia bacterium | reverse complement strand
CAAAATAAACACCATGAAACCAAACATTGATATTTCAGACAAAAACAGAGAGGCTGTTGCCGGTATTTTAAATACCCTGCTGGCCGATGAATACCTGCTTTACACCCAAACCCGCAATGCCCATTGGAATATTGAAGGGAGTAACTTTATGGAACTCCATAAATTTTTTGAAGGACAATATGAAGCTATTGATGACACCATAGATGCTATTGCAGAACGCGTGAGAACATTGGGGCATTATTCCCTGGCTACGCTGAGAGATTTTCTGGACGTAACCCACCTGGCTGAAGTAGATGGATTAAGTGATGAAAAGACCGCCCTGAAAACTTTATTGCAAAGCCATGAAGTTATTATCTGTAATAGCCGCAAGGATATTATTGAAATTAATGATAAATATAAAGACCTCGGAACAGCTGATTTTATTACTGGTATTTTGAAAGAGCATGAAAAAATGGCCTGGATGCTGAGATCCTATCTTTCCTGAACCCGAAGATTAGTATTAATTCTCTTGCGGAGCAGGATGTTTTTCCAGCACTGTAGGATTGTTGAGCAAACGAACTATTTTATCGTAAAGCTCGTCGGGTTTAAAAGGTTTCGGGACATATTCATTCATGCCGAGGGCCACGCACTTTTCATAATCGAGTCGTAATGCGGATGCCGTAATGGCTATAATGGGAAGGTTGGAGGCGGGAGGCAACAAGGTTGAACGTATGTATTTGGTAGCTTCCAGCCCGTCCATTTCCGGCATTTGAATATCCATTAGAATAATGTCGTAGGGTTTCACAGTAAGCATTTCAACCGCTACTTTGCCATTTTCTGCTATAGATACAACAGCGCCCCATTTCTCGAGTGTTTTTAATACCACGCGCTGGTTAATTTTGTTGTCCTCAGCCACCAGGATTTTTATGCCATTCAGATTTTTAAGTTTTACTGTTCCGTTAGCTGCAATAACTCCAAAATTAAGTTCTTCCACATATTTCTTAAAGGTCAGGCGCACTGAGAAGGTGGATCCCCTGTCGGGTTTACTCTCCGCGAAAATAGTGCCGTTTTGCATTTCAACCAGTTTCTTTGCTATACCTAACCCGAGCCCGGTTCCTCCGAATTTACGGCTCGTATCTACACTAGCCTGGGTAAAAGGTTCAAAAATACTTATCAGTTTACCAGGGCTAATACCGATGCCTGTATCCTTCACTACAAACTCAATGGAGATATTCTCATTTTCTTCGCCCCTTGAATATACATTCAGGTTTACTTCCCCGTTTTCAGTGAATTTCACCG
The DNA here is from genome assembly GCA_035486075.1 of Bacteroidia bacterium. Taxonomy (GTDB): domain Bacteria; phylum Bacteroidota; class Bacteroidia; order JABEUT01; family JABEUT01; genus JABEUT01. Next base: position 11,122 of record DATHNK010000430.1, on the reverse strand, counting down.
CGTTTCCGACCAGGTTCCATAGAATCTGTGATAACCTTACAGGATCGCCAACAATCTTCTGAGGAATACTTTTTTCAACATTACAATAGTATTTTATATTTTTTTCGCGGGCTTTTACCTCCATGGCAAGCGACAGGTTCCTTATAATATCTCTTACGTTGAAAGGGGTTTCATCGAACACCATTTTAGATGCATTGATCTTTGAAATATCCAGTATATCATTGATAATGGTTAGCAGCATACTGGCTGAATCCCTTATTCCACGGGCATATTCCTTTTGTTCATCATTCAAAGAGGTTTGAGATAAAAGGTAAGCCATACCAATTACACCATTCATGGGGGTGCGTATCTCATGGCTCATATTGGCCAAGAATTCTTCTTTTATTTTGGCTGCTTTTTCCGCCTGTTCTTTAGCTACGATCAGTTGGGTTTCCAGTTCTTTTTTCTCGCTTATATCATTCAGGAGCGAAAGGCTGCATTTTTTTCCGTACAGTTCAATAATAATGTTCGAGAAAAGCATGTTCAGGGGCTTACCCATTTTTGTGAACATGATCTGCTCGCGGTTTTTTAAAGAACCTTCTTTTTTAAGCTGATTGATAATTTTTGCACGGCTCTCTGACAGCACTATGCCCAGGCTTGTGAGCGAACGCCCCACCGCTTCCTGGCGCTGGTAACCGAACAGATCGAGAAAGGCCTGGTTGGCATCGAGGATAATGCCTGAATCGAGTTCGGCAATACAGATACAGGTAGGGCTGAAATCGAAAAAGGTTAAAAACTTTTTGTTATTATCTATAAGTGTTTTTGACTGGTTGGCCATTTTGTTATAAATAACGGTAGAAATGACCAGGGTAAGTACAATGCCACCCCATAATAAAGACTCGGGTATAGAAGGAGCTTTATGGGTAGCAATGGTAAGTAACCAGCATACTAATAAAAGTATAGAGTTAAGTGCCAAAATAACAGACCACCTTGTAAATTTTCTTTCCATTAAGGAATCCTTAAATTAAATTAGTTAACTGGGCGTGGGCAAACTTTTTTATTTGCAGAGGGCTGATTATTGCAAATATATTAATAAATAGTACTGGATAACCTAAGTAGAATACCCAAAATTAAGGATATTAACAGGGTGGATTAATACGTTTTATTGATTAGGCATAGATTTGCCTATTGATTCTGATATGTTTACCTTTCTGGCCATGTTGGAAATCATTTTATATAGTTCCTCCGGTTTAAAGGGCTTAGATATGTAATTGTCCATTCCAAGTTCCATACTTTTGTCTTTGTCAATTCGAATTACAGATGCTGTCATAGCAACAATAGGAACTTTTGATGCGGGTTCTGCCAGGGTAGTACGTATTAGTCTTGTTGCCTCAAAACCATCCATTTCCGGCATTTGAACATCCATCAGGATTAAATCATACGTCTTTGTGGAAGCCAGTTCAAAAGCTTGTTTGCCATTTTCGGCAATATCAACAATAACGCCCCATTTACTCATAGTTTTAACACCCACCCGCTGGCTAATTCTATTATCCTCTGCAAGTAAAACCCGAACTCCGGAGATATCCCTGCCGTTCATTAAGTCTACTTGAGGAGCAGAAACTACCTGTTTTGCACTTGGAAAGTATTTTTTGTAGGTCAGTTCAAATGTAAAAGTAGAACCTTCACCTAATTGGCTCTCGGCATGAATGGTTCCCCCCTGCATTTCCACCAGCCGTTTTGAAATACTCAGGCCCAAGCCTGTTCCTCCGTATTTCCGGGTGGTGTCCGCCGTTGCCTGCACAAAGGGTTCAAAAAGGGTAGATATTTTTTTAGTTTCAATTCCTATTCCGGAGTCTTCTACCACAAATTCAATGGTAATATTTTCTGAATCTTCGTGTTTCTTATTAATATTGATGTTGACCTCGCCTTTTTCAGTAAACTTAACTGCATTACCAACCAGGTTCAATAGAATTTGAAATAACCTTACAGGGTCACCAAGCACTTTTTGAGGAACACTCAAGTCCATATGGGTATGGAAACCTATGTTCTTTTCTTTGGCTTTTAATTCCATAGAGATAGAAAGATTTCTCAATACATCATATATGCTGAACGGGGTTTTTTCAAATGCCATCTGGCCTGCATTTATTTTTGAAATATCCAATATATCATTGATAATAGTGAGAAGGATCTCGGAAGAATCCTTGATCCATCCGGCATACTCCTTTTGTTCATCCGTAAGCTGGGTTTGCGCCAAGAGATTAACCATGCCAATAATTCCGTTCATAGGAGTACGGATCTCATGGCTCATATTGGCCAGGAATCTTTCTTCTGATTTAACTGCCTGCTGGGCTTTTTCAGTTGCTGCAATAAGCTGGTTTTCTAGTTCCTTTCTTTCGCTAATGTCATTCACAATATCCAGTGAGCATTTGCGGCCTCCAATATCCAGAACTATACTGGAGTAAAGAGTAGTTATTAGTTTACCGGATTTAGTACGAATTATTTGTTCCCTGTTCCGTATTATTTTCGATTCTATAAGTTCATTTTTAATAGAGGTGCGCAATCCGGGTGGCAGCAAGCCCAATTCCGAAGCGGTGTGATTTATCATCTCCTCTCTGCTGTATCCGCAAATATCTATGAATGCCTGGTTTAATTCCAGCATTTTGCCCGATTCAAGGTCAAAAAGGCCAATACCTCCGGGATTATAATCGAAAATGGTTTGAAGTTTTGCCTTATTCTCAAAAAGAGCGGTTTCAATTTTTTTGTTTTCTGTAATATCATTCAGGAGTGTTAAACTGCATTTGTTGCCGTTAACATCAATAATAATATCTGATAAAAGAGCAATAACCAGTTCTCCGTTTTTAGAATATGTGTTTTGTTCCCAATTTCGCAGGGAACCTTGTTTGGTTAATTCTGCAATGTATTTTTTCCTGTCCTCCGGCCTTATAATTCCCAGTTCAGTGGTGGTGCAGCCTATAATTTCATCTTTAGTATATCCGTAGGTTTCCAAAAATGAAGCATTTGCATCAAAAATTTTACCGGATTCAAGTTCAACTATGCATATTCCGGTAGGGCTGGAATCGAAAATAGTTTGAAATTTACGTACATTTTCAAGCAATGCCGTATCAAGGTCTTTATGTACGCTTGCGCTGTTTAATAAAACAATTCCGCATTCTTTGCCATTCAGTTTTATTAATTTATAAGATAACACACAGGTGAATGGATTACCCGATTTGGTGTTAAACCGTATAACCCTGTTCTTTACAAATCCATATTGCCTGACTTCGGCAACCAGTTGTTTTCTTTCATTGGCATCAATTATACCCAGTCCAATAGATGAATTTCCGACCACTTCTTGCCGGGTGTAGCCAAACATATCTACATATCCTTGATTTACATCCAGTATTATCCCTGATTCTAGTTCCAGAATACAAATGCCAATGGGTGTATATTCAAATATGGCCGATAATTTCGAATACGTTTCATCAAAGGTTTTTTCTTTACGAGCCCATCCGCGGTAAACAAAGAAAGATGACAGGAGAGAAATAATTACAAGGCCCAGCAAGGCTAAGGTAAGAAAGGAATGGGCTGCTGACAGTTCCAGAACAATTAATGTAGTGGCTGAAGCGATAAATACAAGTAGACTTAATCCTAAAATGACAGACCAGGCCGAGATTTTTGTTTTCATATCAGCAGGTTATACTTTAAAATAAGGTATAAGGGTACAAGGCCATTAAGTACAAAATTATGAAAAAAACCGCTTAAATTTATTTTGAAATTTATTTTATTCATGTAATATTCACATAATCAATATTTTAATTCAGTTTTTCGGGATGGAATAGAGCCGCTAGAAATTAAAAAACATCAAAAAACACTATAATGAAGAAAATATTTAATATATTTGTGTATATATGTTATTTGAATTTTAAAATTCAAGTCATATGTAGCCTCCGGTTTAAGAGGCAACCTGTTATTTTGTAAGACCATAATAGATAAAAAAAACCGCCTTATATGAGCAGAAAACTCGCTAGTCCCTATACTCATACCCAGAGAATGCAATTACCCTGGACATTCATCTTAATTCCGGTTGGTATTCTGTTTTTTATTTCGGTTATTGTTCTATTGTATTTGTAAGCCATCTCAAAATTTCCCGGTATTTTTTATTATCAGATAAGCACACTTATTTAATAAGTGGTTTACGTTTTAAATCCTGCACTTATTGACAGATTGTAGAAATTCCCTACGTTTGCAAAAACAAATTATACATGAAAAATATTGCGGTTATTGGTTCGGGTACAATGGGGAATGGTATTGCACACGTGTTTGCCCAAAATAGATACAAAGTTTCCCTTATTGACATTTCAGCAGATGCATTGAATAAAGCGATAGCTACTATATCAAAGAATATAGACAGGCAAGTGGCAAAAGGAGTTTTAAAGGAAGAAGATAAGACAAACACACTTAATAATATTACCACCTTTACCGAAATGGAAAAAGGGATCAAGGATTGTGAACTGGTTATAGAAGCTGCTACCGAAAACCCTGAAATAAAGTTTAAATTATTCCGCGATTTAGATGCCATGTGCCCCGAAGGTGTAATTCTGGCAAGCAATACGTCATCTATTTCATTAACAAAAATAGGAGCTAATACCAAACGTTCCGACAAAGTTATTGGTATGCACTTTATGAATCCGGTGCCAGTTATGAAGCTGGTGGAAGTAATAAGGGGGTACAATACTTCAGATGAAGTTACTAATACTATTATGGAACTCTCCCGCAAACTGGGAAAAGTGCCAGTTGAGGTGAATGATTATCCCGGTTTTGTGGCCAATCGCATACTTATGCCCATGATAAATGAAGCTATTTATGCCTTGTTTGAAGGGGTAGGTGGAGTAGAGGAGATTGATACCGTAATGAAACTGGGTATGGCGCATCCTATGGGGCCGCTGCAATTGGCAGATTTTATAGGATTGGATGTGTGCCTGTATATTATGCGGGTATTGCACGATGGATTGGGAAATCCAAAATATGCTCCATGTCCGCTATTGGTTAATATGGTTACTGCCGGCAATCTGGGTGTAAAATCCGGAATGGGTTTTTATGTATATACTCCAGGCAGTAAAGATCTGGTGCTTGCGCCGAATTTCAAAAAGTAGTATTAGCCCCAAACCCCTAAAGGGGCTTTGAGTAGCGCTATTCAAAGCCCCTTTAGGGGTTTAGGGCAGAAAATTGCTATTCCTTTATCTCTTTTTTCGCTTCTTTCAGAATAAAAGAAAAATACCCTATATAATACGTACAAAAAGCAAACAGAATGGAACCTGTAATGGGGTCCTGAATAGATTGCATGCGCTCATGAATTTCCTGTTGGCTTTGGTCAGGTTGAAACATATCTTTTAGTATTACAACGCGATAGATAAAGCGGGCGAGGAACAGGCATATCACGGTTATTTCAACCCATAAGTGGGTTTTATAATATAAGCCATCCTCTCTTTTTTCAAACTGGGCATGGTTGGTGGCTATGTAAGCAAGCACAAGTCCTGCCAGAATACCCAGTCCATCGGGTAGTAATACTTTTGGATTTAAAATAGCAAACGCAAGAATAGCAAGGGTTATTATGGAAAACAATACTACGCGGATTATTAATGTAGGCTGACTGTATTTTTGAAATCCTATACTGCGTTTAACCCTGCGGAATAATATAAGCGTTACCAAAAAGATAACAAAAGTGAATTGCATAATTTTTTGATTTTTGCCAAAATAAGCATTAAATAAGTACGTTGTAAATTGTGCGCCTGGTATAATATAAAACGCTCTATTCAGTTATTTACTATATTTGAACAGTAAATTATACCTGAAAAATAAATTACCAGTACAGGATGAATTATAAAAAAATACTTTTTTTCCCCTTATTTTTAACTCTGTGTTCAATATTATTTTTTACACCGAAAGGCTTTTCCCAAAAAACGGATGTAAAATATACTTATGAAGAAATATATGAACATTGGTTTAACGTAATTAATAAGTTTAAAACCAGTTCGGGTTTAAACGCCAGGGACTTCGATGTGTTTAACCGTTTTTCTCAGAAAAGCATGGATTCACTTAGGGGCACATTTATGGTTGCTATCGGGAATGGGACTGTAACCCTTGCCAATGTTACAAGTTATGAAGATGAGCTTGTAAGCGCCATGAAAAAAATTTACGTGAAATTCAAAGCAATTGAGAAACGCTACCCATCTTCGGTGGAGGAGTTCCGGAATTACAGGCCATTTATTTCAGCGGTTTGCGACTCTGCCTGCAACAATATAGATTTTGAAACTGGAAATCTCTCCGGTTGGAATGCTTTTTATGCCGTTAATACTTCAAGTACCACGGCCAGGGCTGTTTCTATTATTACAGGAGGTCCTGCAGGGCCTGTTATTCATGCCGCCAATGATACGCTTACAAGTACTACAGGTTATTATAATACAACAGTTGGTAAGAACCCCAGGCCCGATTACCAGATAAATGTAACATCCGGCAGCAGGGGCGATGCCATTGTCCCTTCCGTTCCTGTTGTATCGCCATTTGGAGGCCATTACTCTGTCATGTTGGGTGATAGTACCCAGGTTAATTATGGAGTAGCCATTCTTTCTCAAACCTTTTTAGTTGGCTCGGGTAATGCTAATCTTACGTATCAGTATGCGGTATTTCTTGAAAACCCCAGCCACAACTTTTTCCAGCAGCCATTTTTTACTGTGAAAATTCTGAACTCTTCAGGCGATACCATTGCTTATTGCGGGGAATACAATGTGGTTTCAGGAAATGGCACTCAGACCTTTGACAGTATTCAATATTACGATGCTAACCTGAATGAAACCTTACCTGTGTATTATAAAAACTGGACTATTGTAAATGTTCCACTGGTAAAGTATATCGGGCAATGTATCACAGTAGTTTTTGAAGCCGGCGATTGTGGCCTTGGCGGGCATTTCGGGTATGCTTATGTGGATGCTTCCTGCTCCCCTTTAAATGTGGTTACATCTTCTCAAAATTTCTGCGGACAAGATAGTATTACATTAACAGGCCCTGCCGGAGAAGGCCACTATTACTGGACCGGGCCATCAGGTGGAATAATGACTGCTGATAGTTTACAGCAAATAAGTGTGGATAGTGCGGGAACTTACACTTTGGTAGTAACACCTTTTACCGGAGCTTCGTGCAAGGATACCTTGCATATAAGCATAGGTAAGGTTTCCGGGCCACCACCGCACCCTAATTTTAAAGCAGATACAGGTTGTGTAGGCCTCTCAACTTCATTCTTTAATATGTCGAACCCCATTTCAGGTGCTAAATTCTATTGGGATTTTTATAATAATGGTACTTACGAGGATTCCACTGTAAACCCTACATGGAGCTATAATTTACCGGGCACTTATACTGTAAAACTGGAAGAAATATATAACGGCTGCGGCACAGATACTACTATTAAGGTTGTAATAGATCCTGTAGTGGGCAGTTCATTTTTATTTGATACGGTTTGCTTCGGCGATACTACCCGTTTTACAAATACTTCAACGGGAGCAGTTACCAATTACTGGAATTTTGGAAATTCTTCTTCCGGTGTTAATAATACTTCAGTGCTTACTAATCCCGGACATTATTTTACGGCTCCAGGAACCTATACCGTGGCGCTTATAGGCAAACATGCTGATTGGTGCAATGATACTGCCAAAGAACAGGTTGTGGTACTTGCTTTGCCGGTAGCTAAAATAACCGGAACCGACAGCATTTGTTCAGGGGGTAGTTCTGTTTTAACAGCCAGCGGAGGCAGTTCGTTTGTATGGAATACCGGGGCAACAACTTCGACCATCACAGTTTCTCCAACTACGGACACAACATTTACTGTAAGTGTTTCCAATGGAAAATGCTCGGTTGATACAACTTATAAGATAGTCGTGAAGCCGCTTTCATCGGGAACTCTTTCAGGCACTAATGTTTGTTTTGGTGATACCATTAAGTTGTCGGCTACGGGCGGAGGTTCCTATCTATGGAATACAGGGGCAACTACCAGCTCAATATCTGTTCCTGCAACATCTTTTAATGACACTGCTTATTCCGTTACAATAGTAAATAGCGGAAGTTGCATCACCTTAAATAAAGATATTATTATATATCCGATACCTACAGGATATGTTTGCTGCGATACTACCATATTCAACGGCACATCTGTAATTCTTCACGGTTCCGGTGGAACATCTTATTACTGGACACCTCCTTTTGGCGTAAATTGCGATACCTGCCCGAATCCCACTGTTACCCCGACAGTAACCACAACCTATACCTTAACAACAATTAGTGCTAATGGATGTTCAGCAGAATCAGATGTGACTATTACAGTCGATATTCCTTGTAAGGACCTAATAATACCTAATGTATTCACTCCAAACGGCGATGGTGTTAACAATACTTTCCTTATAAAAGTGGAATTCATGTCGTCCTATGATATTACTATATATAACCGCTGGGGACGTATGGTATTTACTTCCACAAACCCGGATAACCCATGGGACGGCAATATTGGAGGTTCACCCGCAAGTACCGGAGTTTATTACTACATAATAAGGGCTACCTGCTTTAATGGAAACTCTATTAAGCAAGATGGCTTCCTGCAATTGATAAGATAAGAATTGGGAAGTGCGTAATCCGGATTTTACCAGGGAATTTATCGCTCAATCTATTTACAGGATCGAATTAAGTTCTGAAAGAATTGAGAAAAGTTTTCTTTTACTGGAAGAAGAAGATACCTGGAAACGCCCGAATGATGCGTCAAACAGTATTGGAAATTTAGTATTGCATCTTTGCGGAAATATTACCCAATATATAATCTCATCTTTAGGAGGCAAACCCGATAACAGAGTACGTGATTTGGAGTTTTCCACTAAATCGGGCTACACCAAAGTACAGGTACTGGCTAAACTTCGTGAAGTAGTAAAAGAGGCAAAGGAGGTAATTTGTAATATTCCGGAAGAAGAATTATTGCGTGTGCGTTCCGTTCAGGGTTTTAATATAAGCGGCATTGCCATAGTTATTCATGTGGTGGAGCATTATTCGTACCACACAGGGCAAATCGCTTTCTGGACAAAACTATTGAAAGAAAAAGACCTCGGTTTTTATGCAGGCATTGACCTGAATAAGAAAAACAACACATGAATTTGTCATTCTGAGCGTAGCGAAGAATCTCAATATAAATAACCGAGATGTTTCGCTTCGCTCAACATGACAAAATAAAAATTAACTCTGTACTTCCAGTGTAATAGTTGTATTTAACGCCTTTGATATAGGGCAATTGGCCTTTGCATCTTCAGCATGTTTCTTGAAATCTTCGGGGCTGCAATTGGGAACATTGCCTTTTACCACTAAATGAGAACTGGTGATAGCCCCATTATCAAGGGTTACCTCACAAGTAGTTTCAAGTGTAGCCGGGCTGAAACCTGCTCCGCCTAATACAAAACACAGTTTCATTGTAAAGCAACCTGCATGGGCTGCTGCTATTAATTCTTCCGGGTTGGTGCCGGTTCCGTTTTCAAAACGGCTTAAATAGGAATATTGGGTATTATCAAGAGTATGGCTTTGTGTGGTAAGTTTACCGCTTCCTTCTTTTGCTGTGCCTGTCCAGGCTGCTGTTGCTGTGCGTTTCATAAAGTATAATTAATTTAATTGGTTGGGATATTGAGCCAAAGATATACAATAAACCAGAATGGAAGTTTAAGCGTATATTATCCCTTGAACGGGGCAATATGTTCAATGAGAAGCGGAAAAAAATCAAGAAAATCACGGTTGTAAAGTTCCGGGTTTCGTTCCAACTCAATGGCCGCATCATCCATAGGAAAATAATATTTCAAACGCCTGGACATGCCGGCAAGCGCGCCCCTGATATTTTCCTTTTCCCGGTAAGCCAGGAGCCAGTTTTCACGGCTCATATAGGTAGAAATAATAAGGCTTTCTTTAGGCAGTTTATCCAGGTGGCGGTTTATAACTTTATAAGCATTACCGCAAAATTCCTCCAACTTAATATCGGAAAATTTATCCCAATTATTGGCCAGGAAATAATCGTAAAACATATCCGTAATTACGCCGGAATATTTTCCATAAGCAGGCTGCAGGCGGTGTACGCTCTGCCTGTAAACAGGATTATTATCGGAAAAAAAATCAACCTCCCGGTGCATTACTATACCTTTGCTTATCCCTTCCGGATAAGCGTTGTACTTATTGCCCTTAACTGAATCAGCAATAAAATTTCCAATTAAAAGTTCCTCGTCATTTCCGGCGAGATAAAGGTGGGCGAGAAAATTCACAATGAATTAATTTAGTGTAGGATCTTCCGGAAAATCAGCCACCATAGAGTATTTACCGCCAAGATCCTTTAATATGTTTTTCCAGAGATTGCTGTTGTCTTTCATTACCAATTTTCTGTTGGCAGGGGTAACTATCCAGGAGTGCTGTTTCATTTCACTTTTCAATTGTCCGGCCGTCCAGCCTGCGTAACCTGCAAAAAACCTTATCTGGGAGGTTTTTACTTTGCCTTCCCGCAGCAGATCTTTTAATGTTTCAAAATCGCCACCCATATAAATTCCGTCCATAATTTCAACACTGCCTTCCAATAGATCGCCAAGCGAGTGTATATAGAACAACAATTCTGTGCTTACAGGCCCGCCATAAAAAAGGGTATCTTCAAAATCAGGAAAGTCATCAATAGCCTGGGTAGGTTTAATGGCCAGTTTACGATTAAGGATAAAACCCATAGTGCCCTTCTCGCTGTGTTCGGTAACCAGAACCACCGAGCGTCTGAATTCCGGACTTTCCATAAAAGGTTCGGCTAATAACAACACTCCCGGAGCGGGCCTTATTTGCTTCTCGAAAATGGAAGAAAAATCAGTGATGTTATTATGATTTTCCGGCATACGGTTTATTCAGCTTATTGCGCAATTCTATCATTTCAAGAGCCGAAACAGCAGCATCAGCGCCTTTGTTGCCATGTTTGCCGCCGCTTCGCTGGTTGGCCTGTTTAATATTATCTGTTGTTAAAACGCCAAATATAACAGGAATATTGTGTGCAAGATTAAGTTGCATAATTCCGTCGGCAACCGCCTTTGAAATATAATCGAAA
>DATHNK010000429.1:0-3800 GCA_035486075.1 Bacteroidia bacterium | reverse complement strand
AACTCTATACGGAGAAGGAAAAGTAATAGTTCAGATTCAGAAATAGAGTTACTGCCAGAGCCCAATGTCAAACCCCGCATTAATAATGGGGTTTGTAAAAGGATTGTACATGGAATTATTAAAATTCCACAGGCCGTAAATAGAAAAGAAAACCTTATCAGACACTTGCTCTTTATACCCTATACCAACTAATGGCAAAGTAAGGTATCCTCTTTCAACCTGGTAAGTATACAGGCTCTGCTCCGGAACATTCAGCACATCCCATTCTCCCATTACAAAAACCCGTGACAGGTCTTCCGGGAGAAAAAACATGGCTGCAACCCTTGCTCCGTATGTACTTGAAGAATATGAGCCATATCCATAATTCTCATTTACATATTGGTAAACCGGGCCAATGCCGGCCATAAAATTGCTATTGAAATGATAGCTTAAAAGAGGTTCAAGTTCTATAAATGTAATATCGCCAAACTGCAATGCAAAACTTCCTCCGATAGATAAATTATCGCCAAATGTTTTGGGTGGTAATTGTCCGGGTGTTCCGGTTGGGTTTACAGGAGTAGTCTCATCGCCTGGCCTTACATACTGCGCCTTACACAACGTGAAAATGGACGAACTAAGAGTTACAAGCGCTATTACAATTAATTTTTTCATGTTATTTTCTTACATACAGGGTTAACGTATCACCCCCGACTTTTATTTTATCCTTTACTAAACCTTTAAATAAAGGAGCCTTCACACCCTCTCCTATTTTATCTTTGGAACTAAATACCCGGGCTTCATCCCACAAACCTTGTTTAATGAATGAATTCAATAGTTTAGCCCCTCCTTCCACAATTACCGATTGAATATTATGCTTATATAATTCAGTTAAAATAGTATCCAATTCCTCATCTTTAAACTTAACCTTTATAAACTCCACATTACCCGATTTAACGTTTTTCTTTTCATTCAGCACTATAACAGATGCAAAGTTATTAAAGATATTAGAATTTGCAGGAATTTGGAGCTTTCTGTCTAACACGATCCTTATAGGTGACTTGCCTTTTACCTTGCGGGTTGTTAGTTTGGGATTATCCATAATTGCAGTTTTAATCCCTACCATAATTGCCTGTTCTTCGCTTCTCCATTTATGTAAAAGTTTATTTGCCTTTTCCCCGGTAATTTTTAATGGTTTTTCACTGATCAACCTCTTCTTATCTATAAACCCGTCCCTTGTCATGGCCCATTTAATAATAATATATGGACGCTTCTCCTTGTAAAAAGTAAAAAACCGCTTATTCAAATTTGTACACTCATCTTCCAACACCCCGGTAATAATATTGCAACCGCTCATTATAAGTTTAGCAATTCCTTTGCCTTTTACCACAGGATTCGGGTCAACACAACCAATCACCACGTTTTTTAACCCCATTTTAATGATTGCATCTGCACACGGGGGTGTTTTACCATGGTGCGCACAAGGTTCCAGGGTAACATAAAGGGTTGAACCCCGCAATAGATTTTTGTTTTTTACCGACTCAATGGCATTTATTTCAGCATGAGCCTCTCCATATTTTTCATGATACCCCTCCCCTATTATTTTTCCCTTATAAACTATAACGCACCCCACCATGGGATTAGGCGCAACATTCCCCAGTCCTTTAGCAGCAAGGCTAAGGCAACGTTTCATATATTTTTCATGCAATGCCAACCGTTTCTTTATTTTTTACGTATATGTTTGGTTAGGACTATATTTGAACTATGAAGTTAAACGAACTTAAAGAGATTTTCAGTAAGGAATTGGGGAACATATATTCTGCCGGGGAAACGCAAACCATTCTTAATTATATACTAATTGATGCATTTGGAATTCCAAAGTTAAGTATCATTTCCCAACCACAACTGGAATTAGACAATAATCAGCGGGAAAAGGTTACTTCACTTCTTCAGGACTTAAAAAAAGGGATCCCTGTTCAGCACCTGTTGGGCGTGGCGCACTTTTATGGTATGATGCTTAAAGTTACTCCCGATGTTTTGATTCCAAGGCAGGAAACAGAAGAGTTGGTTGACTGGATAATTAAGGACAATCCCGGTTACAAGGGAAAAATACTGGATGTCTGCACCGGAAGCGGCTGTATTGCTCTTGCGCTGAAAAAGAATTTACCCGATAGTTCGGTTACTGCCATTGATTTTTCAGAAAAAGCCTTAAAAATAGCCAGTTACAATGCCGGAAAAATAAAACTGGATGTATCTTTCAAGAAAGTTGATGCGTTAACCCTGGAGAAGGAAATGAATGATGAATCTTTCGATATTATAGTCTCTAATCCTCCCTATATTCCATTGTCAGATAAAGATACAGTACAGAAAAACGTATATATGTATGAACCCCACATGGCACTATTTGTTCCCGATGAAACACCTCTTATGTTTTATGAATCTATAGCCCGGTATGCTAAAACAAACCAGCCGGTGACCCTTTATTTTGAAATTAATGAGGATTTAGGGGATGACTTAACGGAACTGATGAACAATATGGTTTTCAAAGATATTACCATAAGAAACGATTTGAATGGTAAAAAGAGAATGCTTAAATGCAGCTATTTTTAATTAGTTTTACAGCCTCATACTATGGATAAGAAAGAGGCTGAAAAAGAAATAAAGAGATTGACGGAACTAATTGAGGAGCATAATTATAATTATTATGCAAAATCGCAGCCTGTGATCAGCGATTTTGAATTTGATAAATTATTAGAGCATCTCATTAAACTGGAGAAGGAATTTCCGGAACTCCTCATGCCCGACTCTCCATCACAAAGGGTGGGCGGGTTTGTGACCAAGGAATTTAACCAGGTGAAGCATAAATACCCTATGCTTTCACTGGCCAATACCTATTCGGAGGAAGAGTTAAATGATTTTGATGCGAGGGTTCGTAAGGTTATTGGTGACAATCTGGAGTATGTATGCGAGTTGAAATATGATGGATTATCCATAAGTCTTATTTATAAAGATGGCACACTGAAACAGGCTGTTACACGCGGCGACGGCACCCAGGGAGACGATATTACTGTAAATGCGAAAACAATTCACAGCATACCTTTGAAACTCCGTGGAGAAGGGTTTCCAGAAGAATTTGAAATGCGGGGTGAGGTTTATTTACCCCTAAAGATATTTGAAAAGATAAATAAAGAACGGGAAGATGCCGGCGATGAGCCTTTCGCGAATCCGCGCAATTGTGCTTCGGGAACATTAAAAATGCAGGACTCGGCTGAGGTTGCACGACGGAAATTAGACAGCACGCTATACTATATCCTGGGAGAAAACCTCCCTTTTCAGGAACACTACGACAGCCTGCAACATGCTAAAAAATGGGGCTTTAAAATTTCCGATTACACCGAACTGGTTAAAGATATGAAAGGCGTACATGCTTTTATTGCTAAATGGGAAAAGAAGCGCCACGACCTGCCTTTCGATATTGATGGAATTGTAATAAAAGTAAATTCCTTCAAACAACAAGCCATGCTTGGCCTAACAGCCAAATCTCCACGCTGGGCCATAGCTTATAAATACCAGGCAGAAAAGGCGGCAACGACCCTCAATAGTATTTCCTTCCAGGTAGGCAGAACGGGTGTTATTACCCCTGTTGCAAACCTCCAACCTGTATTGCTGGCAGGAACAGTAGTGAAAAGAGCCACCTTGCATAATGACGACATTATTAAAAAGCTTGGCGTGCGGGTCGGCGACACGGTTTGGGTGGAAAAAGGCGGAGAAATTATTCCCAAAATAACAGAAGTAGATCTGTCAAAAAGACAACATAACTCCAT
>DATHNK010000428.1:0-9832 GCA_035486075.1 Bacteroidia bacterium | reverse complement strand
CAAGGTTTCCGCTTGGATGATTGTGGGAAAGTATTAGTGAGGTTGCAGCCGCTTTCAAACCGACTGAAAATATTACCCTCGTATCTGCTACCGTACCAGTCAGGCCACCTGATGAAATTTTAATCCACCCCAAAACTTTGTTAGCCCTGTTCAGGTAGAAGACAATAAATTCCTCTGTGTATTCGATTGTATCAGCGTTAAAAACTGCTTGAGCTACCTCAAAAATGTCTCTACTGGCTCCAATCTTTCTAAGGTCGGACGGTCTTACCTTGTTTTTGAAACGTATTTCAATTTCAGGTAAATCGTTGTTAAATAGTGTTGCCATAGGGGTTATGCTTTTTTGTCGGTTAATATTGAATAATCTCTCCATTCAAAGCAGTCATTCAAGCCCTGTACATAGGCATCTAACGCCTCCTTGGTGATAAACTCTCGCTCTATTACTTCACCTTCGGTACAGTCAAAATCTTCATGGTCTATTACCTCCGCATCACTCAGCCCTTCATGCTCTACGCTGAATTCCTCAATGGCTTTGGTTAAATCGCTGCCAAATGCAACCCGAATTTTAAAAGTTATTTTCCTTAGGTCATAAGGGTTTCCGTCAAGTCCATAGTCAAACGTATATCCCAACAGTTCCAATTCCTTTAGGAGTTTTTCACATTCTTTATAACTTTGAATGTCGGTGTCATACCTATTCAGGATTGCGGCTAATTCTGCGCTCCATTGTTCAGGGAATTCAAATAGGTCTTTTATGCTTGTTTTCATGCTGTTAAAAATTGGGTGCGGTTGTTACTGGTTCCCTTTATCGCTTGGCTTCCGTACTTGCTTCGTATTGCTTCTAAACTCATGACTTTACGGTTCGCGGTCTTATACTCATCAGTCCTGAAATACCATGCAACCTTTTTGTGTGCAAACAGGAAGCCCGAAGCCTTCAAAATTGCCCTATGTTCGTAAGTATTGCCTGTTACCCAAATCCATGCACCTACTAACTCAATCACAAGCCCTGAAAGGTTCATAATACTATTTAACGCCTCTTTGTATCTTTCAGCGTTTAAAATGATGTTTTCGGTTTCCTCTGCTGAAAGGTTCTGACCTTTGGCAATCATAGCACAAGCAAGAGTATATTCTGAATTGATGCGCTGCATCGTTTCAGTTTTGCCTCCTTTGTCGGGGTGATTTTCCTTTGCTAAAGTCCGGTAAAGTGATTTCACTTCATCAATCGTTTTACAGTCTTTAAAATAGTTCATAGAGTTTATATTTAATATAAGTTATTAATTAAGTTGATTTATTAATTTAACAGCACAAATATAATACATATTTTTAAAATGTCAAGTATTACTTTACATTTAATATGTATATGCCTGATAATTAGATGATTTATTTTTAATTGATGTAAATATTTGCTTGACTTTATGTAGATAAAAACCATATATTTGTCAACCAATATTTTACATTAACAGCTATGGTAACTAACATTGATTACATTAGGCAAATAAAAATAATAATGGCAGCCGAAAACATACAACAGGCTCAACTTGTTTCAATTTGGAAAATATCCCGCCAACAAGTCAGCAGTATTATGACAGGAAAGGCAGAACTATCAGTAAAACGGTATTACCAATTTCTCAATCACTACAATTACAGTATTGATATTTCCAAGAAAGAAAAGTAATTTCTTATGTCTTGGAATTGCAGTCAACTTCAATAAGGGCAGGTGGTTTAAGCAGGTGGACGGGTTGAATTAACTATGTATAGCTTTCAGGGGTAGAATTATTTTCAACAGTTTTTTTAATAGGTTATAACTGGACAGGCTTTTCGGTTTATATATTAGTATAATATAATAAGGGCTGATTAGGATAGGGATAATGCAATGGAAACCTTATCGAAACAGTGATGTCTGTAAAAAAACAATCCTTTTATCCTGAACACCCCCCGCCCCCCTGTTTTTTTTATTAGCCCGTCTTTGCTCAAAACAGAGGATATTACCTACACAAGCATCCTGATAAACTTTTTGAAAAAATGAAGGAAGGTATTTAATCCTCCCTTCAATCTGTGGGGCTTCTCACAGGCGTAAATATGAATAAAAAAGAGGATGGAAAAAGAAACAAGTTCCTTATCTCCACCCTCCTCGTTAAAGGAAGCCATGTAAAAATAATTCTTTTTCGATTTGCCGGGCTGAATTGGAATAAAATAATTTAATCTAAAAAATCACATAAGGGGTATTTTTCATAATGTCATAGATTGATTTTCTCGAAATCCTCCTTCAGTGATTTGTAACATAGATAAGTACATAAAACTTCATCTTTAATTCTTTCTTCTATTGTTTGATAGTCCTTCTGTTCATAAAGTTCCCAAACCGATTTCCCGGATTTAAAGTTTTTATTTGGTAAATATTTCTTTAGAATTTCCTTTTTGCTTTTGGGATATAGAAAATAATCGGAAGGTTTAAATGAAGCTATGGAAAGCTGAGATAAATCCAAGGTGCGAAAATTATTTTGGAATTGAAAAGTTTGGTTGGGTTGTAAGATTTGGTGTTTTTTAATTAGTTCAAATAAAATTGGAATATCAGAACTTGCAATACCAATCCCACATAAAAGAGGCGAATACATCCCATTGTGTGCATCTTTTACAGCAACTTGATGTTTGCGTAGGAAATCATATATCTCCTTAACCATGTTCTTTTCCGATTTTATTTCCCAAAAATTAAAGATTTGAATTTTACTTGCTATTTGAGCATCCGTTAATTCAAAATCGGTTGATGGAATTAATGGAAGGAAGGCCCCAGTAATAAATAAGCAATCCTTACTAAATGGATTATAGCACAGGCCTTTTGAGTTTCTCTCATTTACAGGAACATAAAATTCAAGGTCAAAGAAAATAACTCTGCTTTTATGAAGTATAGGTGCAATAAATCTATGCTTATTCATAATACAAGTTCATAAGCGCAAAGGTAGCGGATTACTTTTCTTCTTCGGCAGTAAGCATAAAAGCACCACCAGTATCTAATAATATATCATCGGAATGTTCCTCTATGAATTTGTTAGAAGCAAACTCTTTAGCTTCCTCGATAGATGGGGCGTTAATATAATAATGCCATAGAACTTCAGCATTTGCAGGGTTTATTATTTCTATGTAAAATTTCATTTGTTTTTCCCTAAAGACAAAATTACTCTCACAAATATAATTTTAAAGGGAATACATCATTCTATAAAAAATATTATTTGTAATTTTATTATGTAAAGCTATTCCTAAAATGCAACTCGACTGGAATATTTTGCAAGCAAACACACATTGCGCCTATAAGGCATGGCAAGTTTCCAAGACCCATGTTGAAATGCCTCAATCGGAAGAATTATTAAGGAATGAAGAATTACGAATAGAGTTCTTCGATAAGAAGGCAGAAATTATTTTCCTTACGGGAAAAATTACACCAAAGGATAAACTTGCAATTGCCGCATGGTGTTATTTACAACAAGAAACCACAGGCAAGATTATTGAAGAAGCTAAAATCCATTTCGGAATAACTGTTTCAATGAAATCTCAGACTACAATCCGAATTAGGCGATATGCTAAACAAGTACAGAAGCTAATAAGTAAATCTCAGGAAATTATTAATAATAATGCGCCTCCCGCTTTCTATCGGAATTCTCATTGCCCGGATTGTCAGTTTTGGGAAGCCTGTTATAAGAAACTTAAAGAACGTGATTGCATTAGCCTGTTGGGAGGTATCTCCCCTAAAATACTGAAAAAATATCATGCACGGGGTTTCTTTTCTATTACCCAATTATCACATGCTTTCAGACCAAGAAGGCGAAGGCGTGGCAGACCCCAACCATCGGGCAATTTTCTCTGGGAGTTAAAAGCATTAGCAATTCGGGAACAAAAGACTTTTGTAATGCATCCACCGGACTTTATTGATTCTACAAAGTCTATCCATATTGACTTTGAAGGATTGCCCGATGAAGGATGGGTTTATTTGATTGGAGGAGTACTTAAAGAAGAAGGCAAACCTGATGAAAGTTTTTCCTATTGGGCAGATGATAGAAAGAGTGAAGAACAAATCTTCCGTAATTTATTAACCTTTCTTAAAGAACATCCTGATTCTCCTATTTACCATTATGGAAGTTATGAGGCTACTGCATTAAAGCATATTTCCCGTAAGCTGTCAGGTTCATTAGAAAAGGAACTGAATGAAATAGAAAGCAGAATGGTAAACCTATTGAGCTATTTAAGAACCCATGTATACCCTCCGACATATAGCAATGGCCTTAAAGAAGTGGCGGGCTTTCTCGGCTTCAATTGGAAAGAACAGGAGGCAGATGGGAAACGTAGCATTTTATGGAGAAAAGAATGGGAAGTAACCGGGGATGTTGCATTGAAAGAATGTCTGTTGCAGTATAATCAAGATGATTGTACTGCGCTTTTTATGGTTAAAGAATGGTTTCATCGGCTTACGACTGACACTAAGCAGGTAAATGTTCAGCAGGTAAACGAGATGAAAAAACATAGCCCATTTAAGTTTCAGGATAATCCTGAATTTGGCGAGGATTATAAAGTTATCAGCCGGGCTTCTTATTTCGATTACCAACACAGGAAAATATATTGGCGGAATAACAGGAAATCACCTTCCGGTGATTCTTCCATTAGCCTTCGATTCCTGCATCGCCCCGGTAAGGGTAAGCCATTTTGGAAACCTAAAATAGCAAATGAAGTAATCATTGCACCTCCATTAAAAAAGTGCAAGAGATGCGGGAATACCAAGCTCTACATACTTGGCGAGAAAAGGGTATTCCGGCAAACAGACCTGAAATTTACATCGTCAGGCATAAGGCGACATATTATAGAATACAGAGGCAGCAAAGTAAAGTGTGCTAAATGCACTCTCAATCAAAGTAACCGCAGTATTAGGACATTACATTATGGCGATAATCTTTTTGCTTGGGCAATGAATCTATATGTGAAATACCATCTCAGCCATGAAATGATAGGCCGTATGCTACTTGAACAATTCGGAATATGGATGAACCCAATGTATCTTGTACAGCGCAAATACAAATGGTTAAAGCGATGGAAACCGGAAGTACAATATCTATGGGAAATCGTCCGGCACAGCCCTGTTATTCATATTGATGAAACTTCCGTCAGGCTTTCCAAAGACAAAGGATATGTTTGGGTATTCGCAACTCCGCACACGGTATTCTATCATTTTACTTTTTCCCGTGAATCGGATTTCCTTGCGGAATGGCTAAAAGATTATAGCGGAGTAATAGTTACAGATTTCTTCCCCGGTTATGAAACATTAAATGTCAAACGGCAGGAATGTCTTGTTCATTTGATACGTGACCTGAATGACGAACTTTTTAAGAACCCTTTTGATGAGGAATACAAAGCGATAGTTACGGCCTTTGGAAAAATGCTTCGCAAGATTATTGAAACAATAGACAAGTATGGGCTTAAAAAAAGCCATTTAGAAAAACATATACGAGATACTGAACATTTTTTCAAAGAATTTGTTGAGTGCGAACATAAAAGCGAACTGTCCATTAAGTGCGTTAAAAGACTAAGAAAACATTGGGATATGCTCTGGACTTTTTTACACTGTGATGGTGTTCCCTGGAACAATAATAATGCGGAGGCAGCAATAAAAGCATTTGCAAAACACAGGCGAATGGTAAACGGGCAAATGAATGAAAGGGGGATAAGAGAATATTTGGAGATGCTAAGTATTGAACAATCCTGTCGCAACCGCAAACTTTCTTTTCTTGGCTTTCTTAGAGGCAAGGTGGGTGTTTGGGAAAATGTAGATTCACACTCTTTACCGGGGTACTTACCATTTAATCAAGCCCGGCTGTTTACGCACAAACTTAATTTTGAAAGGAAAAGGGAATGGCTTATGTGGGAATCTAAAGAAAATCCCGGATTTATTCCGCATACTCCAAACTCGGCTTATAAAAAGCATGGATGGGTAGGTTGGCAAGATTGGATTGGGTTTAGTTTTCTGCCATTTGAAAAAGCCCGAACCTTGATGCGTAAATTAGGGCTTCGGAACAGGGATGAATATTGGGCATGGCAAAGAAGCGGAAAACGCCCAAAGTCTATTCCGGCATGTCCTGAAATAATATATAAATATACTGGATGGAAAGATTTGGGAGATTGGCTTGGTACAGGTAATACAGGTCGGCAGCCAAAAAAGAAAATGACCTACCTTCAAGCCAAAGCATACGTTCAGGCGTTAGGGATTAAAACACAAAAAGAGTTTTTTGAATGGCGGAAAAGCGGTCAGCGGCCAGAGACTTTACCTGCCGGCCCCGAAGGTGCTTATCATGAATTTGAAGGATGGGGTAAGTTTCTTGGGACAAATAGGATAGCTAACCAAAAGAAAAAATATTGGGATTATGAAAGGGCAAAAAAATTTCTGCGCCCATTAAATCTAAGTTCCAAGAACCATTACCTACAATTATATAACGAGGGAATTATTTCGGATAAAATCCCCAGAAATCCCTATGCCTATTATAAAAAGCAAGGAAGTTGGTTAGGATTTGCTGATTTTTTTAGAGGCGAAATACCATCATAAACTGCTATTAGCAGCCAATTTGAGGCACCTCGATTTTAAAGATTTTGGTACATTTTAACCAATTTATCCTTGAGAGAATGGTTATTTCCAAATTCTAAGTCAATTGAATCCGTAGATGATATATGACCTTTTAGATATGCTTTCTCTCTCAGTAATCTCAAGTATAGATTCTCCTTATTCGCATCCAAATCTATCAGAATTGACTGTTCATTATCTCGAATATAATAATCAACCCTTTCTACGTAGAACATAGTTCCCATAATCTTTGGTCGAATAAAACTGAAATCAATTAATTCGCCTTTTCTTGGAACTTTATTCAACCCTAAGCTGAAACGGGTAGTGTAAGTAACATATTTAAAATAAAGTGTACATAGCGTTTGGCTCTCCCGCATAAATTTTTCAGGCTCTTTATCATTAAGTTCAAAAATATCATCATAAATTATCTTTAAATAATTCGCTATTTTTTGAGCATCAACTCCACTGACCTTCGCAATGTCTTTTATATCTGGCAATCGGGTATCTTCATCGTTAATTTTCAATTCATCTTTTAAAAGCCATTCTAAAAACACCTTGTAAGGTTTATTTTTCACATCAAGAAGCTTAAGAAAAGACGGATAAGCTACTAATGCCATGAGACGCTCTTTGGAGGAGGATTTATACACCATCCTTTTGTCATTAAAATTCATAGTCTGAATATTGAAAATGAAATATAAATATAACAGTTTTAACTTATATTAGTCCCCTTAAACATACCCTTCATGCAAGAAATCGGGCAACAATATTCTAAAGATGATTTAACCGGTAGGTCAGGTTTTCTAAGACGGGCAAGACTTCATCAGTCAAAATATAGAGCCGAAATTTTAAACCTTCCGTATGACAAGTTTGGAAACTATCTTACAAAAGAAGATGGTGAAAGGGGGAAAAACTTCTATGAGGGTTTTGGGATATTTGATGCAGTAAAGGATTATAGGAACTATAACAAACCCCTTTATTCAAATATGTTGCGCAGTGAGCATATTCCTTTCAACTTTTTTGTCCCATTTAATCGCAGCAATGAATCAAAGGTATTCTGCAAAAATGTTTTCAATGAGTTTCTTGATAATACGATTCATACTGTTAACAAGATTATTATTGAATACGCTCCACCGATTAAAGAGAACTATTTGAATGATGGCACTTCGTTTGATGCTTATATTGAGTACACCCAAATTGATGGTCATAATGGAATAATAGGAATTGAAGTTAAATACACGGAGAAGGAATATGCGCTTAAAGCCTATTCTAAGCAGGAGAATGAAATCAAGGATAGAAGTTCAAAGTATTTTACTGTTACTGAAACTTGCAGAATCTACAAGCCTAATTCAATTGATTTGTTGATAACAGATAACTTTAGGCAAGTATGGAGAAACCATATACTCGGTGAAAGTATTTTAATTCAGGACAAGGATAAATTCAAGTATTTTACTTCCCTAACTATGTTCCCACAGGATAATATTCACTTTGAAAAGGTCAGTAAAGAGTACATAGATTTGCTTGTGGAAAATACGAATAAATTCATTCCTCTAACCTACGAGGACTTTCTTGCGGCCTGTTACAAGCATTGTAAAGTTGAAAATTATAAGCATTGGCTTGACTACCTAACAAACCGCTATATCGTTAAGAATTAATTAAAGCCTTTCGGTAATTTTATTATCAATCAATTCATCCAAATCATTTCTGTTAATCCCGTATGGTTCCAAGTATATTAGGGCTTGAAGCAATGCTTTCTCCAGTTGCCTTTCGGCTGATTCAATTTCAAGGAGCATTTTATATTCCCTCAATTGTTCCGGTGAATACCTTGCACGGAGGCTTAATATATCAATCTTGGCGGAGTTTACAGGCAGGTCAATTTCCTTTTTTGAAAATACAGTGTTTAATTTTATGATGGAACTTGCAAGGGTATATCCCCCGCAATCTATTTGCCCGTCTATAATTGTCAGGATAAGCATATCCCGCTTATCGGTTTTGGCTATACCATAAAGCAAACGGAAGGGAATCATCATATCAGTATAACCTTCGGTTTCGGCTTTCACAGTTTGCTCTATTCCGGGGGCATAAATGGTAATATCATTGGGTAGCACAGATACCTTGACATTTCCCAATTTTCTTAATGCAGGTATGGTTTTGCCGATTAGAGTAATTGCCTTTGCAAAATCTTTGGTGTTGGCTTTTATAATAGTAGGCATGATGGTAATAATTGATGTTAGCTTACAGGTGAATAGTTCTTTAATCCCCAATGGAACCATATTTGAGCAAAAGGACATTTTTCATCATCATTACTTCTTTCCCAAGGGGAACTTACACATCTTGTATCAACCTTAATATTTTTGTTTTTGTTGCATAGAGGTATCATATCACAGTTTTTTTGTATTCCCCAAAAGACAGAATTTATCTGGTCAATCGCCCAAATTAAAGCATATTGAGAACCACTTGATGTACCCGCTTTCGGGTCGCCTAATACAACGTCTCCATTATTATTTGAAACTAATGGAGTACCCACTGCTTTAATAAAATTGCTTAGGGCAAGGTTAGTCGGTGCAACCCCTCCACGAGCAATATCAAGAGGGAAATATGGATTCTTCAACCTGTAATTCATTGCTTGGTCAAACAAATTACCCAACCAATCTTTGACGGGGTTAAAATATCCATGATTAAAATAGTCCTGAATTTGCTTCTTTGCGGTTTTGGCAATTTCAGGAAACAGGGTATCAAGTGTGTGTTTTGTATTATTGTAATTAAAAGGGGGATGTATTGAATAGCAAAAAGTATAAACATCTTCCGGTTTAGCAAATTGCTTTTTTGCTTTTTCTATTTCTAATAAAGTATCATACAAAAAAGTCCCTGGATTAAAACTTTGCATGGAAGCATCACAGAGAGCCAAAATATTTAAAGGGTTTTTACCGAAATCAGGGTAAATTAGTTCCACAAGCATTTCAGCACTACTATAAGGAATATCAGGTGAGCGACTTGCATTAGGGTAACAACAACGTTCAAGTATATATGCCATACTTTCCATTACGCAGATACTCCCAAATTCAAAATCCCTTTTATCTCCGCAGTTAGTAAGGTATTCGATAACAACTTTTGGTACTTGCTTTATCCCATCTAAAAGAGCAACATTATCAAAAGTTTTATAGTGATAATGAAAAGATGCTTCATCATCATCACCTGTTCCCATATATATTGATTGCAATTCCTGATTCATCCCAACTGAATCACCGG
>DATHNK010000427.1:0-6747 GCA_035486075.1 Bacteroidia bacterium | reverse complement strand
AAACCTTTCTGAGCATTCAACTATTGCAACTGTTATAGGAGTAATTATACTTGTAATTGGAGCATCGGGCATTTTTGCTGAAATCCAGGATTCCATAAATTATGTATGGGGCATTAAAGCCAAACCTAAACGGGGCTTAATAAGGTTTGTGATAAATCGTATAATGTCGTTTTCAATGATTGCTTCTGTCGGATTTTTATTGTTAGTCGGTTTAATTGTCAGTTCCCTGATGGAACTGCTAAGTAATAGATTACAGGCTCATTTTTCATCAGAAAGCGTTTATATGTTCTATTCTCTGAATATTATTTCCTTATTTATTTTAATAACTATACTATTTCTCATTATATTCAAAATACTCCCTGATGGGAAAATTTCATTTCGCGATTGTTTATTGGGTGCGTTATTTACGGCTATTTTATTTATGGCAGGTAAATTTCTAATTGGCGCTTACATCGGCAGTTCGTCAATAACTACATTATATGGTTCAGCAGGCTCCATAGTTATTATTCTTGCATGGGTGTATTATTCTGCCATTATTCTATACTTCGGTGCCGAGTTTACCAAGGTATATTCAAAAACCTACGGTAAGAAAATAATCCCCAATAAATACACTGTTCTGATACCCAAATCGGAGGGAAATCTTTGACAAAGCAATGCCCATAAGATCAAAAAAAATACGATTTAAAAAATGGCTATGGGTAACAGGCGGTGTTATTGCTGGCATTTTTTTACTTGTTGTTTTATGTATTTCACCTATTGCAAAATATATACTTGAAAAATATAGTGTAAAATGGACCGGCCGGCAGATTAAAATGAGCTGGGCATATGTAAATCCCTTCACCGGATTCGCACATTTGAGTGGCCTTAAAATTTATGAAGCGAATAGTGACAGTGTATTTATTTCGGCGGAAGGACTGAGTATAGGAATTAACATGCGCAAACTATTTTCAAAAGAATATGAAATTACGAGTATCACCTTAGACAAGCCCAGGGGGATAGCCATTCAGAACAGTAAAACCAATTTCAATTTTAACGATATTATTGATCATTTTTCATCCCCTCCGGATACAACCAAGCCACCCGGGCCACCCGCACGGTTCAGTATTTTAAATATTAAAATAAAACATGGAATATTTGCCCTCCGTGACACATTGATCGGCATAAATTATTTTATTAAAGATTTTAATTTCGAAGGGCCGGGATATGGATGGAATATTGATTCGTTTCCCGGAAAATTCTCCTTCGAAGCTGGAATTGGTACCGGGAAAATAAACGGGAGAATGAATATCAATGTGCGCAATTCAGATTATAGATTCTCAGTTGAAATGCAAAAGGTGAACCTGGCCATCATTGAGCAATATCTTAAGGGCATAACAAACTATGGAACTTTTTCAGCATATCTGGATGCTAATGTAATTACGAAAGGAAATTTTAAAGACGCTGAGAATTCTGATACGAAAGGAAATTTTTCTGTGAGTGATTTTCATTTTGGGAAGACGAGGAAGGAGGATTATTTATCCTTCGACACATTGGCTATGACAATAAATGAGGTAAATCCCAAAGAGCGTTTATATCATTTGGGTTCCATAACGCTCACTCATCCCTATTTCAAATTTGAAAAGTATGACTACCTGGATAATATTGAAACCATGTTTGGGGAAAGCGGGGCTAATGTAAAAGCAGTAAACGGAGATCAGGAACATTTTAATTTGATTATAGAACTCGCAAATTATATTGAAGACCTATCCCGGAATTTCTTTGAAAGCGCTTATAAGATTGATAAAGCAGCTATTAAAATGGCCGATATTAAATTTAATGACTTTTCCGCCAGCGAGGAATTTTCAATAGATGCCAGCCCTTTAACCATTAAGTCTGATTCAATAGATAAAAGCCACGGAAATATTAATATTTATCTCAATTCAGGGCTAAAACCCTATGGATACGGGCACATAACGGCAAGCATCGATCCTCGTGACAGCAATACGTTCGACTTAAACTATAGATTTGAAAAGATCCCAATTACAAACTTTAATCCCTACATTATTTCATTTACGTCTTACCCGTTTGATAGAGGAACGGTAGAGTTTAATGGCACATGGCATGTAAGAAACGGTGTTATACAAAGCGAAAACCATTTGTTGTTACTTGACCCAAGGGTAACAAAACGTGTAAAGAATAAAGATACTCGGTGGATTCCAATGTGGCTGGTAATGGCATTTGTGCGGGAGCGCAGCGATGTAATAGACTATCAGATTCCGGTAACAGGGAACTTAAAAAACCCAAAATTTCACTTGCATGATGTGTTTTTCGGAATACTCAATAATATCTTTGTAAAACCCCCGACAACACCCTATCGCCTGGAGGTTAGAAACCTTGAGAATGAAATTGAGAAATCATTTGCATTCAAATGGCAAATGAGGCATAGTACAATGACTGATCTCCAGAAAAACTTTATTGGAAAAATGGCGGACTACATGGCAAAAAACCCATCGGAGTCCATGGTTATATCGCCTCTATTATATGCGGCAAAAGAGAAGGAATACATTTTATTTTTCGAAGCGAAGAAAAAATACTATCTATTCCGTCATCCTGAAAAAGTTCAAAATTTTAGTGAAGCTGATTCTGAGTATGTAGATAAAATGTCGGTAAAAGATTCCTCATTCGTACATTATTTAAATAAATTTTTACCACAAAGCCCTATATTTACTATACAGGACAAATGCAGCAATTTGATCAGTCCCGCACTGGTGGATACGAGGCTCAATCAATTAAACAAGGCAAGAGAAAATGCATTCATGGCCTACTTTAAAGAAAAAGGCATGGGCAACAGAGTAAAGTTTAATGCCCCTCAGAATATCATCCCTTATAACGGCTTTTCGTATTTTAAAATAGATTACAAAGGAGAACTGCCGGATTATTTGGTAAAAGACTACCGGAAAATAGATGAATTGAATACTGAAGTTCCCAGGGAAAAATATGAAAAGGAGCGCGATAAGATTAAAACCCTCTGAAAAATTCATCTGCATCCTTAAGAAGTTAATCCATAGATAAGAAGAGTTAGCCGAATAAATAATCCGATAGTTCCGGTTAGGGTTAATTTTGGATATAACTTAAAAATTTCAATAATTATTAACCCATTAAATCAACCAAAAAATGGAAACACCAAATAACATCGGAAGAACAGTTGGGGCGCTTTTACTAGGAGCTGCAATTGGCGGAGCACTTGGAATTCTTTTTGCCCCGGATAAAGGTAGCAGAACACGTAAAAAACTTATGGCAAAAGGGGAAGACCTTACGGATACCATGAAAGAGAAATTTGAGGACTTTATGGACAGCGTTAAAGAAGAGATAGAAGAAGCAAAAAGTAAAGCCGGTGAATATATGGCAAATGGCACGGCAAAGGCTGAAAAACAGAAAGCACATTAAGAGTATAGGAGGAAAAATAATGTATAGCCGGGATATCATTCCCGGCTATACTGAGAATAAAACGTATGGAAACTAAAGAAAATATTCTTGAACCGCTTCTTGAAAGAGTGGAAGAATATGGCAAGACAAGTTTTGAGTTGATCAAATTGAAATCTGCTGATAAAGCGGCAGATGTAGCATCAACCATATTTTCCCGCCTTGTGTTAATTCCTGCAGTCATGCTCTTCGTAGTTACACTAAATATAGCATGTGCACTTTGGTTGGGCGATATTTTGGGAAAAGTGTACTATGGATTTTTAATAATTGCAGGCGTATACGCAGTTGTCTGTTTCATTTTATATTTTTCATTTCCAAAGATTAAAGCCAAAGCAAGCAGTTTCATTATTACTCAAATACTGAAGTGATATGAATATTAAAACAGAAAGGGATTTAAAAATTGTAATTCAGCAATTGGAGGCTAAAAAGGTATGTGAGTGGAACTTGATAAAAGAAGAGTTCCTTAATCTACAGGAAAGCCTTAAGCCCGTGAATATTGTAAAAAATGCATTTAAAGAAACTGTTGCTTTGCCTGAAATAAAAGCAGGCGTACTTACTAATGTTATTGGGCTTGCCACCGGATTTGTGGCAAAAAAAATTGTAATTGGTAATACGCATAATCCAATAAGGAAATTCCTGGGTGCCTTGTTGGAGCGAGTAGTCGCCGGTAAGGTTTCAAGAAAGATAAATGGAGTAAAAGAGATCCCTGACGAAGTTCAGTAATCAGGGCCAATGTTTTAATTCCCTTGTATAATGGACATTGCATCAAAAATTCCTGTCTATGTTAAAGTAGCGCTAATATTTATTGGAGTTTTTGCCTTTGTTTTTACTATGTATATCGGCCAGGAAATTATCCTCCCGCTGGTTTTCGCAGCCTTAATAGCAATCCTTTTAAACCCTGTAGTTAATTTTTTAATGAAGAAAAAAATTGGGAAGATATTCTCAATATCTATTGTGGTAGTGCTCGCCACTGTTGCAGTAATGGGTATTCTTTATCTTATATCTTCCCAGATAACAGTATTCCGGGAAACCTTTCCTCAACTAAAAAATAAGGTAACCTCCATCAATAATAATTTTATTGACTGGGTGTCTGTAAATTTTAGAATTCCAAGAACAGATATAATATCATGGATTAAAAATTCAGAAAATGGAATAATGCATAATTTTTCTATTGGTGAAAATCTTTTTATACTTGGCAAATTTATGGTTGATAGCGTGATACTGCCTATTTATGCTTTTCTGATTCTTTACTACAAACCTTTAATTCTTGATTTTATTTTGAAGCTTTTCAGAAAACAGCATCATGCAACAGTAACAGAAGTTCTGATCAGCACAAAAAAAATTATTCAAAGTTACCTGGTGGGTGTTTTTATAGAAATGCTAATCATAGCAATTCTCAATACAGCAAGTCTGTTATTACTCGGAATTGATTATGCGATCATCCTTGGTATTTTAGGAGCTATCATTAATATTATTCCTTATCTGGGTGGCATTATTGCAATGTTAATCCCTATGATCATTGCATGTGTAACTAAAGATTCGATCTCTTATACTATCTATATTTTCATAATTTTTACACTGATTTCGTTCATAGATAACCACTATATAAAGCCTTATATAGTTGCTTCCAGGATAAAAATTAATGCACTTGTTGCCCTAATTGTAATTTTTATCGGTGATGCCGTTTGGGGGATTCCCGGCATGTTTCTTTCCATTCCTTTAACGGCAATGGCTAAAGTGATATTCGACCATATTGAATCTTTAAAACCTTTTGGATTTATACTGGGAAATACGATGCCCGCCAGTTCTAAATTTTCATTCCTCAATAAAAAGCAAAAAGTTGCTAATACCCATGCCTGATAATTTAAACATACCGGATAACCTGCCTGTTGAAAAAAAGGATACTTCTTTTGATCCTCATTCTGTGCATGTGTTAAGAGGGTTTTTTGAAGAAGTTACATTACTGACAAGGTTCTCCATACGTTTTTTCAAAGAAGTTATTAAACCGCCGTATGAATTCAGCGAGGTTATAAAGCAATCGTATTTGATCGGATATAAATCATTCCCACTGGTAGCTATTACAGCATTTATTTTAGGAATTGTAATGACCATTCAGTCCCGCCCCACACTTGAAGAGTTTGGAGCTGTTTCATTATTACCCGCTATGGTTGCGGTTTCTATAATCAGGGAACTGGGACCTGCCATAACTGCTATGATTTTTGCCGGAAAAATAGGTTCAAGCATAGGGGCGCAATTGTCCTCTATGAAGGTAACCGAGCAAATAGATGCGATGGAGGTATCCGGAATAAATCCATTCAAGTATTTAGTGGTGACAAGAATAGTGGCATCAACTTTAATGTTGCCTGTTTTGGTAATTGCAAGCGATGTTATTTCATTGTACGGCGCTTACGCGGCAATTAATCTGAAGGGTACAGTCAGTTTCCAACTTTTCTTTATCAAAGTATTTCAAAGTTTGGATTTCTCAGATCTATTTCCGGCATTCATAAAAACTTTCTTCTTTGGTTTTGCCATTGGACTTATTGGGTGCTATAAGGGATATAATTCAACTAATGGGACAGAAGGAGTTGGAGTGTCAGCCAACTCGGCTGTAGTATTTGGACTGCTGTCTGTTTTCATTCTTGATGCGATTGCGGTTCAAATAACCAGCCTTTTTATTTGATTCATAATGGAAACAGTGGCGGAAATAGAGAACTTAAAGAAAGCATTTGGAAATAACCACGTGCTGAACGGTGTCAGTTTAAAAATTGAACAAGGTGAAAACCTGGTTGTATTCGGTAAATCGGGAAGCGGTAAAACGGTATTGATAAAATGCCTGATAGGCCTTATGGAGGCGGACGACGGAAACATTATTTTATTTGGGAAAGATATCTCTGGATTAAATGAAGAACAATTGAATGAACTGCGGAAAAAAGTTGGCTTTTTATTCCAAAGTGCAGCTCTGTATGATTCCATGTCAGTAAGAGAAAATCTGGAATTCCCGCTACGCGGTTCTAAACAAAAATCTAAAAGCGAAGTTGATGCTTTGGTAAGAGAAGCATTAAAGAATGTAGGTCTTGAAGAAGCGATAGATAAAATGCCATCTGAACTTTCAGGCGGCATGAGGAAACGGGTTGGGCTTGCACGTTCTTTGATTTTAAACCCCGAAATAATTCTTTACGATGAGCCTACAACAGGATTGGATCCAATTACCTCCAAAGAAATCAGCCATTTGATCTTGGATGTGCAAAAAAAATATAATGCGGCTGCTATTATCATCACCCATGA
>DATHNK010000426.1:0-4086 GCA_035486075.1 Bacteroidia bacterium | reverse complement strand
CGATTACATTTATTACTTTTTTACTTGCAACCCTTGCTATTTCAGGGATTCCACCTTTCTCGGGTTTCTTCTCGAAAGATGAAATATTAATTCACGCTTTCTCATCCAACAAATTATTCTGGGCACTTGGAATGATTGGCTCTATGATGACAGCATTCTATATGTTCCGTCTTTTGTTCCTTACGTTTTATGGCCCATACAGAGGCGGAAAAGATAAAAATAAACATGAACATGAGCCTGCTCTTGACCACCACTCTGGCATACATGAATCTCCAAAAATAATGACCATTCCATTGATAATTCTGGCGATACTTTCTACCATTGGCGGGTTTGTCGGGGTGCCGGAATCATTAGGTGGTAGTTCACAAATAAGTAAATTTTTGGATCCGGTCTTCCACGATGCCCAATCTAAAATGCTAATGGTGGAAGGTTCAGGTGGAGTCTCTGAAATGATGCTTATGGGAATTACCGTAGCGGTTGTACTCATTTCAATTTTTCTGGCATGGTATATGTATGTTACACGCAAACACGTTCCTGTTTCTGAAGGAACAAAGCTTCCATTCTTTACCAATCTTTCCTACCATAAGTTTTATGTGGATGAAATTTATAGCGCACTTATTACAAAGCCCCTGGACGGTCTTTCAAGATTCTTCAAGAACGTTGTAGATAACGCATTTATTGACGGCATAGTGAATGCATCCGGAAAACTTACCGAGTGGGTAAGTGGATTGATGCGCTTTGTTCAAACGGGTAACGTAGACTTCTATCTGTTAGCAATGGTGGTGAGTATTGCATTAATAATATTTTTAAAGTTGATGTAAGTATGCCGATCATCGCACTCCTCATATTTACTTTTGCCACTGCAGTGATCGGGTTGTTTATCCCTATACGCTACGGAAACCGTTTTGCGGCTGTTTCTTCATTAATTGTATTTCTGTATTCACTCTATTTATTCTGCACATTCCCTATAACTGCGGACTTCCAGTTTGTGGTAGATTGTTCATGGATTCAATCTCTCGGAATTCACTTTAAAGTCGGTATGGATGGTATTTCCATGTTATTGGTAATGCTGACTACCTTTTTAACTCCGTTAATTATTTTCTCCGTTCGCAAAAGTGAACCACGTCCCCGTGCTTTTTATTCCCTCTTATTATTTATGGAAATGGCGCTCATTGGCGTTTTTGTTTCCATGGATGGTTTCCTGTTCTATATTTTCTGGGAAATTGCATTGATACCGATTTACTTCATCTGTCTGCTGTGGGGCGGGAAAGACCGGGTAAGAATTACTTTGAAGTTCTTTATATATACTCTAACGGGTAGCTTATTTATGCTTGTGGGGTTGATTTATTTATACCTGCATACACCTGCACAACATTCCTTCGATATACAGGCTTTATATACCGCCGGAAAATCGCTTAGTGCCCATGCCCAATGCATTTTATTCTGGTTTTTCTTTTTGGCTTTTGGCATTAAGATGCCAATTTTTCCTCTTCATACGTGGCAGCCCGATACTTATACTGATGCACCCACACAAGGCACTATGATGCTTTCCGGTATCATGCTCAAAATGGGTATTTACGGATTGATCCGCTGGATGATACCCATGCTTCCTCTGGGGCTCGGGCAAAGTTCGCAATATGTAATGTGGCTTGCAATTGCAGGGGTTCTTTATGCCGGCATTATTGCCTTTACGCAAAAAGATATGAAACGCTTGCTGGCTTATTCTTCTATTTCACATGTAGGATTAATTGCTGCAGGAATTTTTGCATTCAATGCGCAAGGTTTGCAGGGTGGAATTATCCAAATGCTGAGTCACGGTATTAATGTGGTCGGTTTATTCTTTGTAGTGGATATTATTCAATCACGTACCGGAACCAGGGATATTGTGTCTCTCGGGGGTATTCGTCTGAAAGCTCCTTATTTGGCAACTGTGTTTGCCATTATTATGCTGGGGGCTGTTGCATTACCACTAACTGATGGTTTCCCCGGTGAATTCTTATTAATAAGCGGAGTGTTCAAATTTGAAAATATTATGGGTGCCGTTGTTGGGCTCACTATTATTATCGGAGCCGTTTATATGCTTCGTATGTATCAACGTACTATTTTGGGCGAGACCTCTCTAGAAACTGAAAAGTTCACCGACCTCACAGCTGGAGAAAAAGCAGTATTGATACCGATTGTAATAATGGTTATTCTCATTGGTATTTGCCCGAATTTATTTTTGAAAGTAAGCGAACCTGCAATTATGAAACTTTTAGGCGGAATATGAACACACTGATAATACTTTCTGCACTTGGAGTGATAGCGCTCTTCGCCGAAATTTTCCGGTTCAGGAAGGGTTTGTTCCCGTTGATATTGATCGGACTTGCGACAGCTTTCTTTTTCACAGCCAAGGAATACAACCACCCGCAAGTGTTTTTGGAAATGATGAATTTTGATAATTATGCGGTAGTATTCTCCTGTGTAATTTTGATAATAGCTTTCCTCTGGTTTATGATGGCTAAAAACTATTTCCTGCAGGAAACCAGCGTTACCGACCATTTTGCATTGATACTTTTCTCTCTCGTCGGAGCTGTGGTGATGGTCTCTTTCAATAACCTCACTATGCTTTTTCTCGGAATAGAAATTTTATCCGTTTCTGTATATGTGCTTGCCGCAAGCGATAAGAGCAATGTAATGTCAAACGAATCTGGATTCAAATATTTCCTGATGGGTTCGTTCGCAACAGGATTTCTTTTATTTGGAATTACGCTCATTTATGGAGCCACGGGCTCATTCGACTTAACTACCATACAACAGCATTTAGCTACGGGCAATGAAACAGGTTTGGCTATGGCAGGTGTTTTATTATTGTTAGTCGGATTGGGTTTCAAATCATCGTTGGCACCGTTCCATTTCTGGGCTCCGGATGTGTATGAAGGTGCGCCAACCACTGTAACTACCTATATGGCAACCGTTGTAAAGACTGCCGCTTTTGCTGCTTTCTACCGTTTATTCTCCATTTGTTTCTGGCAACTTGCACCGCATTGGGCCGATATACTTTCCTGGATGGTGGTGCTTACATTATTTGTTGGTAACATAAGCGCAGTACGCCAAAAAAGCGTTAAGCGGTTGCTCGCTTATTCCAGCGTAGCTCATGCCGGATACATCGCCATCGCCATCGTTTCTATGAGTGCGGCTTCAGCTTCGGCCATTATGTATTATACATTCACTTATTCTATATCGAGTTTGAGCGCGTTCACCATTTTGTTTATTGTTTCAAGGCACAAAGGCAGCAAAGATATTTCCGCATTTGAGGGCATGTCGAAAGCAAATCCGCTCCTTTCATTTGCTATGACGGTTGCCATGTTATCACTCGCGGGTATACCACCGACAGCAGGCTTCTTCGCTAAATATTATGTCTTCTTCACAGCCATAAATCATGGATATACATGGCTTATACTTGTGGCGGTAATTGCAGCTTTAGTAGGTATCTACTACTATTTCAGAGTGATCATTGCCATCTACTTTAAACCGGAGCAACAATTGGTTCCCATTAAAGTAGGTCCACTGCACCGGACGGTACTTATAATAACTACCATTCTTACGCTGCTGTTTGGGTTGTTCCCGAATTTGGTGCTGGGGTGGATTTAGAATTTCTATTAACTTAATAGAAAATAAACAAATTGAGAATTTGTTTGTAACTTTACAAAGTAAAATTATTACAGATGCCTGTCATATCAATGTTTTATGGAATTATTGTGATGATGTATTTTCTTGACAACAAGAAACACAAATTTCCACATATTCATGTTAAATATAATGAATTCGAAGCGGTATTTAAGATACCTGAAGGAGAGATAATAGAAGGCTCTTTACCGAAAGCCAAACAGAAGTTGGTAGAAGCATGGATAGAAATTCACCACGAGGAGTTAATGGCTGATTGGGAGCTAGCAGTTAACGGCAGTCAAGTATTTAATATTGACCCCTTAAAATAATGATAAGATGAACCCAAGAGTTAAAGAGGTGTACCCGATGGAAGATTATCAGTTAAGGCTGGTATTTAACAATGGGGAAGAAAAGATATTTGATGTAAAACCATATTTA
>DATHNK010000425.1:0-3533 GCA_035486075.1 Bacteroidia bacterium | reverse complement strand
AAATTCAGCTAATTTTGCGATTGCATTAATGAAGGAGATGAACATTGATGTGGAAAATGCCAATGAGAAGATAAAAAATATGTTTCAGGCTAAAGTAAAAGAGGCATCATCTCTTAATGAGGTAAATATTGATGTAAAATTATTACAAAAATGAATAAATATTTATTGATACTTTCCATTTTTGTTTGTTTATTTATTTCAAATTCAATTTTTGCTCAAGAATTAGTATTTTATGATCTTGATGATTACATTGACCCTAGTATATTTAGCGTTTTAAAATTGGATACAACATTTAAAGCCCCGAAGACTTTTTTTAATACGGTTGTATATGGTGGGATAGATTGCAATTACCAATATAGAACTGACTTTTCAAAACCATCAATCGATTTTGCTAGATTGACAAATAATTTTTATTGTTCTCATTTGCAGGCTAATGTAAAGACTTTTGTTTATGATAATTTAAATAATAAACCTTCATTTTCATGTTTAAATCAGATTCAAATTGGTCTTTGTCCAATACTGCTGAATGCTTTAGTTGAAAGGTATCAAATTACTTGGAATTATTTATATAATCATGGTGAGCGCCAGATTAATGATTTTAGCATTGATATTGGATTAAAGCAAGTGTTAGGTTATGGATTTAATGTTAAAACCTTACAAGTAACTGGTGGTTTTATTTTTGACCGAAATTTTGTTCAAAACGAAAATTATTGGGGATGGGCATATCGTTATAGGGTGTGCAAATTTAAAAATGGCTCAGATATAAAGGTAGGCTATGAATTGAAAAGGCTGTTCATTAATCGTGTAGATATTTGGTGTCTTTTTAAAACAGATATAGAATGTCAAGTATTCCCGGCGAATTCAAATTTTAATTCAATTCATCTCGTGGCTTCATATAGTAGGAATTTTTATATGAAAAAAAATAACTTTGAAATAGGGGCCTTTTTTGATATTTCAGCTATCGCTAAGTAAAGAGAATTATAGAGTATTACCCCTTCGCCGGTTTTAAATACCAGGCCAGCCATAGGCCTACCAAACTCCATTCCACGCATATATCTACTAATTGGCGCTTAATAAAATGCCAGGGAAAGCCCATCCAGTTCCAATCTAGGAGGTAAGAATTAAGCGCAACAATAAATCCGATAAGCAGAATTACCCAAAAGCGCATAAAAAATGTGCGCAACTTATCTTCTGCTAATAGCAGAATGATAGCGGCGCTCATTACAGCGAACAGATCAATGAGTAGGCCCCTGACAATTTGCATGGGATCCATTCCGGGGGTTTGTTTGGTGTAAAATATAATAGCACTTGATTTGCCGGCCATATCTTTCATGTTCTGGTCCATGGCTTTTTTGTAATCAGAAGTTACCGATTCCACCTTGCGGTTATCTGCGGTAGGCAGCATATAAGCGCCTGAAGCGGGCAGAGCCCTATCCAGCATTTTCATTACCGAATCCTGTTTAGGTGTATAATTAAATGAATGAACATGAATTGGAAGCATTTCCCAGGAAAGGAAAGACCAAACGAAAATAAGTACTGTTCCGACCAGGGAACCGATGATAAATTTTTTCATGGTGCGGTTGTTTTGAAGGTTATGAATTATTCTAGTTCTAACGTCATTGCGAGGAACGAAGCAATCTCTATAAATACATCTTTATAATTGAGACTGCTTCGTTCCTCGCAGTGACGAGCATTTTTTGTTTGTCGAATATAATATTTTATACTTAACTCTCTCTAGTAATAACTTTCGGAACTTTGATATAATCGGAATCTTTCACAGGGGCGTTTTTCAGGGCTTCCTGCTGGGTAATAACCTGCTTCACCACATCATCGCGCATTGCGCTTCTATCTTCGCTTAAATAAATAAGGGGTTCTACGTTAGAGGTGTCCAGTTCGCTGAGTTTTTCTACAAATTCCACAATACGGTTCAAATCGTTTACGATCTCCTTTTTGCCTTCTTCATCAAACTCCAATTTGGCGAGGTCTGCCAGCTTATCTACTGTTTTCGAATCTATTTTCATGGTTCAAATATAAAGATAATCCTCGCTCCAATGAAGTTATCAGAAATTCGCATACGGATACCGCTTCACATATTCCTCCCGGATAAGTTTCAGCATAACCTCCCGCAACTCATCTATATTGGTTTTACCAACTGCTGAAACAAACACAGAATTCGGATGCAGGTTGGCTATCCATGATTTTTTCATGTCTTCCAAAGAAACAGGATGCAGGTAGCCATCATCATCGGCTATGCGGTACAAATCTGTTTTATTAAAAACCAGGATAATAGGTTTATCAATTGCCTTCAGTTCAATCAGCGTTTCGTTCACTGAATGAATGTGCGCCTCGAATGACGGGTGCGAAACGTCTACCACATGCATCAAAATATCAGCTTCCCGAACCTCATCCAACGTAGATTTAAAAGCTTCTACCAGAAAAGTTGGAAGTTTACGGATAAAACCTACCGTATCGGAAAGCAGGAACGGGGTAGTTTCAAAAGTTATTTTTCTTACCGTAGTATCCAGCGTGGCAAACAAAGTGTCTTCAGCATATACATCCGATTTGCTGATAAGGTTCATAATAGTAGACTTACCGGCATTGGTATATCCCACCAGCGAAACCCGGATAAACTGTCCCCGGTTTTTACGTTGCGAACTCATTTGCTTATCTACCTCCACAAGCCTGTCTTTTAATAGCGCAATGCGCTTTCTGGCTCTACGTCGGTCGGTTTCAATTTCACTTTCACCGGGGCCACGCATACCAATACCGCCCTGTTGTTTTTCCAGGTGAGTCCACATGCCGGCAAGGCGCGGCAGCAGGTATTCGTATTGGGCAAGTTCCACTTGTGTTTTGGCATAAGCTGTTTGGGCTCTTCCGGCAAAAATGTCCAGAATTAGTCCCGTACGGTCCATTATTTTACGTTTGGTTTCCTTTTCCAAATTCCTTTGTTGAGACGGGCTTAACTCCTCATCAAAGATAACCATATCTATTTCCGGATGCTCCTCGATATATTTTCTAATTTCCTCTACTTTACCCTTACCAATAAGCGTGGCAGGGTCGAAGGAATGAATATTTTGGGTGAATACTTTTGCGGGTATGGCTCCAGAGGAATAGGTGAGGAGCTTCAATTCTTCCAAATATTCCTGCATTTGTTCCTTAGGTTGGTCCTTGTGTGAAATACCAACCAGAACAGCCTGTTCTTTTTTGGGGATACGTTCAATCATTTAAAAGAGTTCATAAAGTTTGTAAAGTTCATAAAGAGAATAGTTTGTGACAGTATTTCATACTTTATAACTTTATGAACTTTTAACTGTATGTTTAAAACCATGGGCGGGTAACATGCGACATCAGGTCGAAGGGCCACGGAATAGCCACAATTATTATTAGTAATGCAATGAGGCAAAAAATAAAGAGCTTTTTAAATTTTGCATTATCAGTGGCAGCCTTTTTACTTAGGATACGGGCCAGTGTAATAAATACAATAGCCAGGATCATCATAGCCGAATGTTCCATGGTGAAAAAACGAATCTCTT
>DATHNK010000424.1:0-4819 GCA_035486075.1 Bacteroidia bacterium | reverse complement strand
TCCTATCAGCTTAAAGTTTTTCATGTTGGAATGGTTATGAGTTTTTTATATTTTTCCTGCAATTCTTTCCTATAAAACATATTCATAGTTTCAAAGGGAATTATCCTTCCGTCTTCATTCACTATATGCACACAAGATTTTTTGATAGCGCGTACATCAAAATCCCAGGCATCCATAAAATTCATAATGATGATGCGAAACAAGTTGTCGTATGATAGATCCGGCGCCACAATATTTGGCAGGCAACACAAAAGGTGGTGGAATGTCTCCCCTATTTTATCTGCCGAATTAGCGGTGCTGAACATTTTCATAACATATTGGTGCAACTCCCTGTCTTGCTCATATACAATGGTATTTTTAGAGGAATTCAGCAATACTTCCGGGTCAATAAGCCGGGTTAGCGGAGTAACTTCGTCGCCATATTTAAGTGCGTATGCCATAATCAGTGCATCAGGATTGCAGGGAACAGGAATTAAATCTGCCGGTTTAAAAATAGTGGTTTGTTCCAGAATTTTTTGCCTTATTTCAGTACTCGTTAACCGGTCTGTGGCAGGATTGAAATTTTTAAGCCTTCCGCTTACCGAAGTAGGCTGAAAAGTAACCCCTCGCACACAGGGCTGTTTTAAAGCAAAGTCAATTATTTCACCTATTTCATCATCGTTCAACCCCTTTTGCAGTACCACAACTAATGTAGTGGACAGGTTGCACTTATTCAGGTTTTCCAAGGCTTTCATCCGGATCTTTGTTAAATCCTTGCCGCGCATTTGCACCAGTGCATCCGGTTTAAATGAATCAAATTGAAGATACACTTCAAAGTCGGGCATATAGGATGCCAATCTGTGCGTAAACTCCAGATCATCCGCAATGCGGAAGCCATTTGTATTCAGCATTAAATGCTTTATGGGTTTTGTTTTCGCTATATCCAGTATCTGAAAAAACTCCGGATGCAATGTAGGTTCGCCGCCGCTAATCTGCACCACATCTGGTTCTCCCTCGCTTTTTACAATGGCATCCAGCATAAATTCAACTTCCTGCAAAGTGCGGTGCCTACCGTGTGTGGGTGAAGAATTGGCATAACATGTGGGGCAAGTCAAATTGCATCGGTCCGTTATTTCGACTAATGTTAGGCATGAATGCTGTTCATGGTCGGGACAAATTCCGCAATCATACGGGCAGCCATAAAGGGTCTCGGTATGCGGGTGGAGGGGATATTCCGAGGCTTTATTATAATTCCTTATCTGCTTGTAGAATTCTATATCAGTAGCTATCAATACTTGCTGAAAGCCATGTTCACGGCAGATTTTATTCAGATAAACGTTGCCATCCTTAAATACGATCTTAGCATCAATACGTTTCAGGCACTCAGTACACAAGCTGATAGTGTGGTCGTAATAAATATAGTCTTTGGTCTTACTCATGCGCTATCAAAAGTGAAGGTTTAAATAGTATCCTGTATATTGTTTTGCTGTAATAGATTAATCCAAAAATACAACAAATTTGAATCGTGCCCAAGTTGTAAAAATATTTATCGCCCGGCTTAATGAAATCAACCGAAAAGCGAAATATCAAATAAGCGATCATAAAAAATTGAAAACGATATCCGTTTTTAAATTTCACCCTGTTTTCAATAAGCCGCAATGCTATCCATAAGCATATCAGGAAAAATATTTCATACAATGTTACCGGATGGCGTTTCATCCCGTCGCCCAAATTCATTCCGAAAATGGAATTGGTAACCGTTCCATACGTATCTTCATGGACACCCATGGTGAAACAACCAATGCGTCCGATTATAAGTGCAAGTATTATAGGAAAGGTGAACAAATCGCCGGAAGATCTTTTTTCATGAATGAATTTTTTAATGATCTCAACCCCGAAGAGTCCTCCCAAAAGCCCGCCGACAATTGTTTTATTGGCGTAAAAATAAAGCCAGGGATTAGATGCATGAAAAAAAGCGCCCGGGTTTTCCAATGCACCAATTAACCTCGAAAATAAAAGCCCTCCCAGGGCTGCACCAATCAAAATTATTGCTCGGTTTGATTCAGGAATATGGTCAATTTGTTGCTTTCTCAGATAGAGATAGTAACGAAAACCAACAATGAACCCTAGCGTCTCAAACACAAGATGAGAGCTGATGCTGAAATTGCCAATGGTTATATCAATAGGGAATTGCACAGTTTCTATAGAGTAACAAAGGTAGAATGTAAAATGAGCCGGCAACATTATACTTGCCATCCTGTATAAAGCAGAGATTGCTTCATTCCTGGCAATGACGAACAGCATTAACCATTCAACTTTTTAAACTCATTTAATAAAGCAACCCCATTAGGGCTGCCCCAACCGGTGCAGGCATCCCAACCCGGCTTTGCAGGATAACCGGGGACCTTATTCAATCCATTATTTTTTGGTCCTTCGGCGCCGGTAATATCCCTGAAAGCTTTCGAGCCGAAATTATATATGTGTGGATTTATAAATCCCAAAGGTTCGCCAAGTGCGGCATTAATTAAGGTAATAAGCCCAGCCCATAACGGAGCCGAAGCGCTTGTGCCGCAGCCCACATTCGGCTTGCCGCCCAAAATAACCGGAAATCCGCTGTTGGGGCTGGCATTTCCGGCAACATCGGGAACGCCACGCCCGCTATGTCCATCATTTAAAGAGGGGGGAACATTGGCTTTATTTTGGTAAGAAGGTTTAGGGAAATACCCGCTTATTCCGC
Organism: Bacteroidia bacterium; assembly: GCA_035486075.1. GTDB lineage: Bacteria > Bacteroidota > Bacteroidia > JABEUT01 > JABEUT01 > JABEUT01. The sequence continues at coordinate 2,103 of DATHNK010000424.1, read as the reverse complement.
CACCAGTGGCGCAGGTATGGTCCACTTTAAAAACATCATTCCATACCCATTCTTCAAAAGAATCGTCTTTAATATTGCCGACAGTTGTTCCACCCACCGATAAAACCCAGGGGTCGGTAGCCGGATATTGCACATGGGCTCGGCCGTCTCCAATTTTTGAATCGGTGCCTTTATCGCCAGAGGATACACAAATGGTTATTTTCTGCATGGCAGCATCCTGAAAAAGCATATTCACCGTATCGATCCAGTTTTTGCTTACAGGCGGAAGCGTGGAAAAATCATCACTGTCCAATACATAGAAGCTGGAAGACAATACAAAACATTCAGGGTCGCCTTGTTCGGGATGCACTACCCGGTTGAGCATATTTACCCATCCACCCTGGTCGTCGGTGGTGAAGTAGACTATAATATCGGCTCCTGGCGCGGCGGCTGCTGCTATGCAAATGTCCTGGGTGGTTTCTATATCATCCACAGATTCGTCGTTGGTGGCATTGACATTGATAGGGATGATTTTAGGCGGGTTCCCGGAAAAAGTGCTGTTGATATCAGCAGGGTGATACCCTCCTTCCGATACAATACCAATGGCCTGGCCTTTTGCTGAATTGGTTGGAAAATGGTAGAGTTTGGCCATTTGCTCCACGGTAATAAGTTTTGTATCCTGCGGATCGCCGGCATAGTTCCTTTTAGTGATCCCCCTGTTATCCAATCCAAATACACCTATAATAATATCTGTGAGGTCTTTTGGGATATGAATAAAGCCATCGCGGCCACGATAGTTTTCTACTTCACTTTTACCTTGTTTGCCTTTAAGGCTGATGGTTTTGTGTTCAAACCGGCTTAGTATCACTTTGAAGGCGGAATTCATTTGAGCTATCGTTCCGGAAAGTAGTACAGTTCGTCTTGCCGCATGTATCTCAATGACTTTCAGGTTTGATTTTCCTGCAAATTCAATAACCTTGTTTATGTCATCCTGATGTGCCCCGTATTTTCCTGCAAATTCCTCCTGCGATAATCGTTTATGTTTGGAAGGAGGGGTATTGGCAAAATAATCAAAGTCGGGAAATGCAGGGCCATCAGTGCGGCGGCGCATAACAATGGTAACCCTTATGGTTTCCTCTGCATCGGCCGGCCCAAGTAATTTAGCGTCAATGGAAGGCGGGCGTTCACTTCCTAACAATGGGACATAAAAATCAGGCAACAGGATTCCATCTTTTAATTTTGACATACTCTATCCTACTTAACTTTTATCTACTCTTTCGCTTTTCGGTTATCGCGCCCCTTCCTTTTACGATTTTAAGGGAATAATTACTGCAAATTAAACAGAAAATTTGTAATTCTTCCCCCATTTAAATGGAAAAGACATAATTCCCAATGGGAAAAAGGTTTGGAGGTCAAAAGCCAGGCAATAAAGACACCCCTATCCGATTATCCCCTTTCTCGCCAATTTTGTGTAACTTTGCGTTGTAATTGAAATACCCATATTATGATAACCGTATCAGAAAATGCAAAACATAAGTTAGACGACCTGATGAAGGAAGCTAACGCACAGACAGACAGCTTTGTACGCGTAGGTGTAGAAAGCGGAGGATGTTCCGGCCTTTCCTATAAAATGACCTTTGACACGAATCTTAAACCTGAAGACAAACTATTTGAAGACAAAGGGGTTAAGATAGTGGTTGACCGTAAAAGTTTCTTGTACCTGGTTGGTACAGAATTAGACTTTAGCGGAGGACTTAACGGCAAAGGATTTAGTTTTAATAACCCAAACGCCAGCCGTACCTGTAGCTGCGGAGATAGCTTCGCGGTATAATCAGTCTGTAAAGTTCATAAAGTTGAAAGTTCATAAAGTGAAAGATATTTTAACCCCGAAGAACTTTACAAACTTTATAAACTTTAAGAACTTTATAACTAAGTAATGAGCGGTTCAAACGAGATATTAGAGGAATTCGTCCAAGGCGAATATAAATATGGCTTTACCAGCGATATAGATTCAGATATATTGCCTCCAGGCCTGAATGAAGATGTTGTGCGCTTTATTTCAGCCAAGAAAGGTGAACCTGAGTTTATGCTGGAATACCGTTTGAAAGCTTTCCGTTACTGGAA
>DATHNK010000423.1:0-4876 GCA_035486075.1 Bacteroidia bacterium | reverse complement strand
GGACCTGTGGTAAACTCAACATTTTGCAATCCGGTATTTTCGTATGAGGAATAAGTTGAACTGTTAATGGTAATCATTTGTTGGAAATTGCTTGCCGTAGATGATGCCTGACTATTGGTAAGCGTTATCGGAACCGATGAGGACAATAACAAAGAAACCGGCTGTGTAATCGTTACAGATGCCGTTGCCGAGCAATGAATAGCATCTTGAACAGTTACTGTATAACTTCCCGCACTTAATATAGCGCCGGTTGGATTGGAAGTGGAAACAATATTGGTTGTTCCATTACTCCACGAATATGTATAAGGAGCCGTGCCACTCGAAGGCGTTGCTATTGCATTACCGTTATTGCCACCATGGCAACTTACATTAGCTGTAACACTCGCTGTAGTTGTTAATGTGCAGCTATTGGCGTTAGCAACAAAAACATATCCATTTTCAGGAGTTCCTGCGAAATCGGGCAAGCAGGTAAAGCTTTTACCATTGGTCATGGTTATGTTTGCAATCAACAAAGCAAAAAATAAAGAAAATGATTTTTTCATCAGGCTTTTTGTAAAAAAAAACAACTAGCCCAGCAGGCTTGTTGCTTTTTGGATTTGACTAAATTTAATTATATAACGGGGCTGCAAACGTAACCTAATAAGTTAACTTGCGTATGAATAAAATTTAAATAAATTTATTTAAATATTATTTTAAGTCATATATGTCTATACAATAGACGTATATGAGATATTAATTATTTTGGTGAAATGAAAACCTTGTTTATCAGGCTTTATTTCGTAAATTGATAGACAAATAAAAAGTAGGATATTTATGTAGTTTAAGTCTTTGGATCATTAACGCTGTCCTGTTGATGACCCAGAGTAACTTCTTCAAATAATTCTATTTTCTTACTTTTACCCTGCTGTAAGGAATTATCCTGCAACAATTATTTTAACTGAGGTGAAAAAAATCCCCCTCCTGCTATTCTTAATTCTTGTTTCGTCTTTCTCCATTTTGAAATCTCAGGATCGCAAGATTATCGATTCATTGGAAAAAGAACTGAAGCAGTTTGAAGCCAATAAAAAGGAACTGGGCAAAAATGCAACGCCTTTAATAGATACCATTAAGGAAGAAATAGTATATCAGTTAGTACTGCAATATTGGGGTTCCATTCCGGATACTGGGCTGTATTATGCCCAACAGATTTTCTCTCTGTCAGAGCAAATAGGCTACCGGAAAGGGGTTGGCAATGCATATAATCTTATGGGGCTTTGTAATATGTCGAAGAAAAAATATCCGGTTGCGCTGGATTATTATCAAAAAGCGTTAAAGATCAGAACTGAGATTGGCGATAAAAATGGTATTGCATGGACTTATAATAATTTGGGACTTATGTATGGAAATATAGGAGAACCGGAAGATGCCATAAGTTGGCATACCAAATCCTTACAGGTTAAGGAAGAAACAGGAGACAAGATTGGCATGGGAGCTTCGTATGCAAAAATCGGGCAAAACTATATGGAAATGGGAAAATTTCCGGAGGCAGTAAATAACTACCTAAATGCTTTAAAGGTTTTTGAAGAAATAGGCGATAAAGAACAAATTGGTGGGATTTACCGGAATATCGGAGAGGTTTATTACAGGGAGGGAAATTATCCGGAGGCATTAAAAAATTTCGTGAATGAGTTAAGGATAGCTAACGAATCGGGTGATTCAGTACAGATAGCCTTCGCCTATATCAATATGGGACGCATTTGTTATAAACAAGGCAATAATGCAAACGCTCTTAATTATTTGCTTGCTGCGCTTAAAATTAATGAAAAAGCAGACAACCTGGGGACCGTGCAAGATATTCAGTATAATTTAGGCTTGGTGTATTCCACCATGGGCAATTATCCACTGGCCTTAAGCTACGCCGATTCTTCCCTGGAAAAAAACCAATTCTGGGGATACCAGAACAACATGGCAAGGCTGTATATTGAAATAGGTTCCATTTATGAAAAGCAGGGCAAACTCCGGGATGCTCTGGAAGCCGCAACAAAAGGGCTTTATTTTGCCGAAAAAATTGGAGCCCGCCCAATTATGAAGGATGCTTACTTATGTCTTTCTGATATTAATACAGAATTGCAGGATTATAGATCGGCAAACGAAGATTATAAAGAATATATAAGTAACCTCGATAGCATCAGCAGCAATGAAAGTGCTAAGAAAATGGCCACCCTCGAAATGAACGATGCGTTTAAAAAAAGGGAAGACTCTGCAACGGATGCCCAGGAAAAAAAAGATATTATTAAAACAGCCGAAAGCCATAGAAAAACAATCATCACCACCAGCGCAATAGTAATTTCTTTATTAACCCTCTTGCTTGCATTCGTTCTTATAAACAGGCAGCAATTAAAGCGCAAAAAGGAAAAATTGCTTTTTGAAAAAGACCGGATATTATCGGAAAAGGAAAAAGACCTGTTGAGGCTGGAAAAGCAACATATGGAGGATGAACTGGTAAATGCTAAAGTAATGCTTGACGAATATTTGCGGAACATGGCTGACAAGAATGAATTGCTGGAACAGTTTAAGATCGACATAGAAGAATTGAAAGACACCAGAGAAAAGGAAACAGATAAAGAAAGAATAGAAAAACTGGAATACTTGAATAAGTCAACTATTCTTACGGATGAAGACTGGAATAAATTCAAACAGCTTTATGAAGGAGTGCATAAAGATTTTTTAAGGCGCTTAAAAGAAAAAATGCCCGACCTTACCCAGGCAGAAATTCGGTTGATCTGTTTAACGAAATTAGATTTGGGTACTAAACAAATGGCAGGAATCCTGGGAGTGTCATTTGAAACGATACGGAAATCGCGATACAGGTTGCGTAAAAAACTTGGTTTATCGGAAGAGGACAGGGTTGATGATATAATCGCAAGTATCTAATATAGAATAACTCATAATTATTCTTTAAGCTTGTCCACACTTTGTCCACACTAATTATTAGGTAATCGCCTACGCACGAGTATACTTTTGGTGTAAGTACAACTCCTAACTTCTTACACCATGCGAAAACTTATTAGCACTTTAAATATGAAGCGTGCGAAGCTCTGCTTCATATCACTTATCACTTACTCCTTATCCCTTATCCCTTTTTTGGGCCAAGCGCAAATTGCTATTAACAACAGTTCCGCAAACCCGGATGCTTCTGCCATACTTGATTTGAATACAGGCAATGCAGGTGTTAATAAAGGCTTTTTAGCTCCACAAGTTGCGTTGACAAATGTAACTATAGCCGCTCCTGTCACAAGCCCTGCAACAGGGCTTATTGTATACACTACTTCAGCCCCAATTGGCGGTAATGGAATAGGATATTATTATTGGAACGGTGCAGCGTGGTTGAGTTTAGGGGGCTCTCCAACCTTTTCAAATCTTACACAAGGAACAGGCATTACGTCTTTCACCTATAATGGCACAGGTGCGGCAACAGTTGGTATTGCAAATACAAGCGTTAGTGCCGGAAGTTATGGCAGCCCAACCATGGTGCCAACGTATACGGTTAATGCACAAGGGCAAATTACCGGAGCGGCTGACGTGGCTATTTCCGCATCGGGTATTGGTGCAGTAACTGCTGTTACTGCTTCCCTGCCTTTAGTTTCGAGTGGCGGCAACGCCCCCAACATATCATTAAATGGAACGGTGCCTGTTGCCAACGGTGGCACAGGATTGGGAACATCTCCAGCAAACGGACAACTCCTGATCGGCAACGGAACAAATTATTCCTTATCAACTATTACCGCAGGCAGCGGTATTACTGTTACCAATGGCGCAGGAAGCATAACCATTGCTAATACAGGCAGCGGTGGAACAGTAACTAATTTTTCCTCGGCTAACTTATCTCCTTTATTTACTACATCAGTTACAAATTCCACTACAATACCTGCACTTTCATATACTTTGTCCAGCGCTGGTGCCTATACTATATTAGGGAATAATACGAATGCAAGTGCAGCGCCGACTTATTTCACGCCTATACTTGCTTCGTCATTATTCGAAAACCAGGGAACCACCACTACCGTGTTACATGGAAATGCTACGGGAAATCCTACATGGAGTTCCGTTGACTTAGCTACCGACGTATCCAACAATTTGCCGGTTGCTAATCTTAATAGTGGAACAAATGCAAGCTCCACTACTTTTTGGAGAGGCGATGGAACCTGGGCAACACCTGCCGGTTCTTCCATCAGCGGCTCAGGTACTAATAATTTTTTGGCAAGGTGGACACCTAATGGAAATACACTTGGCACAGGCATGATACAGGATAATGGAACGACCGTAGGTATTAACGGAACACCTTCCAACGCAATTTTATTTACTAATTCAACGCGGGCAGCGGGCGATTCTTCCGTTGGTGCAACGTATGGGGTTTATGGCTCCTATTCTAACAACAACTGGTTTGCAACCGGTGTTTATGGAAATACCATCTATGGAAAGGGCGTGGAAGGTTATGCAGGTGACGGATGGGGTGTTTACGGTACTTCTCCCGATTGGGGCGGCGTTTTCGGAAGTGGATATTATTGGGGGGGATATTTTACAGCTTCCGGCGGGCAGGCTCTTTATAGTAACTCATCAAGCGCAGCGGGCGACTCTTCTGTTGGCAAAACGTATGGGGTTTATGGCTCTTATTCTGGTAATAATTGGTTTGCTACCGGCGTTTATGGAAATACTATATACGGGAACGGAGTGGAAGGTTATGCCGGGGACGGATGGGGTGTTTACGGTACTTCTCCCGATTGGGGCGGCGTTTTTGGAAGTGGATATTATTGGGGCGGCTATTTTACAGCTTCAGGCGGGCAGGCGCTTTATAGTAACTCATCAAGCGCTGCGGGGGATTCTTCTATAGGTGTAA
>DATHNK010000422.1:0-3213 GCA_035486075.1 Bacteroidia bacterium | reverse complement strand
CAAGTGTATCCTTCTTTTTTCAGGAAGTCCTGAACTTCTTTTGAAAGCGATTTTTCATCTTCAATTATTAGAACATTCATTGTTTATTAGTTAGATGTTATTTCTTTTAGGGCAGATATAATTACTGTACAGGCATGTTTAATTTCTTTTTCCTGAATTATAAGCGGAGGCGCGATCCGCATAGCAGTTGGGCAGAAGAGGAACCAGTCTACAATTATACCTTTTTTCAGGCAGACCCCGATTGCTTTTTTACATAATTCCTCATTATTAAACTCCACAGCCAGCATCAATCCTTTCCCTCTGATTTCTTTAATGGACGGATGTTTCAGTAAAGTTCGGAATAGTTTTTCCTTTTGAGCAGCCTGTTCATGAAATTTATCATTTATTAACACGTCCAGAGCAGCCAATCCGGCAGCACAGCACAGCGGATGCCCGCCAAATGTGGTAATATGCCCAAGGGGAGGATTGTCGGCAAGCACCTGCATTATTTTACGGTTTGCTACAAAACCGCCTAAGGGTAATCCCCCACCCATAGCTTTGCCTATGGTTATAATATCAGGTTTGATTCCGAAATGTTCAAAGGCAAATAGTTTTCCGCTACGTCCAAAACCTGTTTGTATTTCATCTACAATAAGAAGTGAAGTCGTTTCTTTGCAACGCTTTTGCAATGCTTTTAAGAATGATCTATCAGGAACGATTGTCCCGCCTTCTCCTTGTATAGGCTCAATGATAACACAGGCGGTTTTTTCAGTTATAGTTCTGAGCGCCTTGGTATCATTATAAGGCAAAATTTTTATGCCGGGTAATAGCGGGCCATAGGGTGTTTTCAAAGTATCATCACCCATCACGCTTAATGCGCCATGTGTAGAGCCATGATAAGCTCCTTTAAAGGAGATGATCTCTTTTCGTCCTGTATATTTTTTGGCAAGTTTAAGGGCACCCTCCACCGCTTCACTGCCGGAGTTTACAAAGTAGACTGAGTTCAGCGATTCAGGCAATAAGCTGCAGATCTTTTTGGCAAACTGCACCTGTTTTGATTGTACATATTCCCCATATACCATTACATGTGTATGCCTGTCGGCTTGCTCTTTAATAGCCTTAACCACAAAGGGGTTTCCATGACCCAGGTTACTCACCGCAATACCCGAAATAAGGTCTATGTATTTTTTACCCTCTATATCTTTCAGCCAGATGCCTTTTGCACTGGCAATTTCCAACCCAACCGGGGTTTTGCTTGTCTGTGCCAGGAATCCGTAAAAATCTTGTTTCTGGGTTGTCATGGAATAAAAGAATCGGTGTAAAGATACTTTAAGATGCCTAACATGTTTGCAGAAGATAGTTAAGAACCCCTTTTACCGGGTGTAAAACAAAATTCATACAAAATGACATGAAGTAAAAGATTATCAAATAGATATGTGTTTTATTTTACACTTCACAGTCTAAGATTATCCAAATTAACACAATAAATAGATTATCAGTCGTTTGTATTACTTTATTATACACCTTATAGTGGTGTGTAAAATCAATTCTATTTTAAGTATAATATTATCAATAACTTACATTTTTATTTTACACTCCGTAAAAGCCCATTAAAATGTAAAATAGTGTAAAACAAAAATAGAGCTTGAGTAGCATTAAAAGAAAAGCCGGAAGCATTTCTTCCGGCTCATCAATTATCTATTATTTCTACGTTTACTTAGGAATAACCTGGTTTAATACCTGTTGGTTAACATTCACTGTATATTTGGCATGGAGGTCTTTCAACCATTGCTCCATCAGGTAATTCTGGTAGTCGGTAGTGGCTAGCCCCCTTACTTCGTTCAATTCTTTTGGCTGAGCCGGAAGAACCGCTTTTACATTTACAAATACCACTTTACCATCCTTATCCATGTCTTCGGAGATTCCCTTTTTCCAGTTGGCATCAACTATTGGGTTATCTTTCTTTTCAAACTTGTTGCTCGAAATAGTAAGGGAATTAGCTGTCTTAGCATTTTCAGCTGCCAAAATATCCTTGTCAGATTTGCCTTCTTTGATCATCTTCCTCACTTCCTTAGCCACATCCTTGTTAGAACAGGTATATATAGAAGCATCACAACGTTCGCCCCACATATAATTATTCTTATGCATTTCATGGAAATTCTTTAAGCCTGTTGTGTCCTTCAAAGCCTTCGACCATACCATTTCGTCGGTAATATCAAAAAGCAGGATACCGTCCTTGTATTGGGAAAGCATTTCGGCAAACTTAGGGTCTTCCTCTTCCAGGTGATCGTTCTTAAATTGCAGCGCGCTTTGTTTTACAAATTTAGGATAAAGTGAATTAACGGCAGCCTCACCGCCTTTATCAGTCCCGCTTGTCTGGTTCTTCACAACGTATTGTGCAAAATCTTGCTGGGTGTAGTTTTTTCCTCCTAATGTAAACATAGTAGCGTGGCCTTTAGCCTTATCGGCTGTCCATTTTGCTTTATAATAAGAATCATCGATCCATCCGGCAAATTCTTTTTTGGTTTCAGGATATTCTTTAAAATTATACTTCTTTTTAACCTGGGCTACCAATGCATCCACCGCAATATCAGAGCGGTTGTCTTTCATTATCCGGGAAGTGATGGATTCTTTCACACTATCAAATGGCTGAATAGGTTTTTTGCCTTCCAGTTTAATAATATGCCATCCGAAGGAGGTTTTGATTTCTGTAATATCACCAATGTTTTGCAAACTAAATGCTGCTTTTTCAAACTCGGGAACCTTGCCATATCTGCCAATACCAACCCATCCGAGGGAGCCACCATGACGGCTGGAACTCTGGTCTTGCGATAATTTCCTGGCGAGGTCCGCAAAGTCGGCACCGCCTTTTGCCAATTGGTAAATAGAATCGGCTTTAGCTTTTGCTTTAAGGGAATCAGCAACGGTCATTTTTGAATTGGTACGGATCATAATATGGGCAACTTCAATTTGTCCGACATCCGCTTTTTTATCCAGTACCTTTATAATATGGTATCCGAATTGTGAACGTACCGGTTTAGATATTTCACCCGTTTTAGTTGTAAAAGCAGCTGTTTCAAAAGGATAAACCATTCCCATGCTGGTAAAATATCCCAGGTCTCCACCTTTATCTTTTGAATAAGTGTCTTCCGAATATTTTTTGGCGGCAGCTTCAAAGGTGGTGTCACCTTTAAGTATCTTTTCCCGGATCTTCATGATCTTTTTATAGGCTGC
>DATHNK010000421.1:0-3814 GCA_035486075.1 Bacteroidia bacterium | reverse complement strand
CCGCCAGGGAATATTGGAAAAAGAAAAAGAATTCAGAAAGAATGGAGGTAAGTTTATATTTCCGCTTCCGGCAATTGAGATTGTTTGAAAATGAGCAAAGCAATTATTATAGGGCACACTGGCCAGGATGGAACATATCTGTGGCAACTACTACGCTCTAAGAACTATGATTTAATTGGTATTTCAAACCATAAAACAACATCTACTCAAACCGGGGATAAGGAAGCTATGGATATTAGAGATACCAAGTCCGTTGGAGAAGTAGTTAAAAGTTTTCAGCCCGATGAAATATATTATTTAGCTGCTGTTCATCAATCATCCTCCGATAATCAAATGGAAGAAGGTGAACTCTTTCAGAAAAGTATTGATATAAATGTAAAGGCATTTATTAATTTTTTAGAAGCTGTGCGGCTTTATTCAAAGCACAGTAAAATATTCTATGCAGCATCTTCCCATATTTTTGGGGATACAACGAGCCCCATACAGGATGAAACAACTCCCCTAAACCCGAATTGCATTTATGGTATTACCAAAACTACGGGCATAAGAGCCTGTCGTTTTTATCATAACAACTATAATATTTTTGCTTCCGTTGGAATTTTTTATAATCACGAATCACCTCTTAGGGCTTCCAAATATGTGTCCAAAAAAATTGTGGAAACAGCAGTTGCCATCAAGCGTGGATTAAAAGATAATTTAATATTGGGAAACCTTGATCATAGGGTTGACTGGGGTTATGCTCCTGACTATGTTGATGCCGCTTACAGGATATTACAGTTGAAGCAAGCAGATAATTTTATTATTTCCAGTGGAGTAACACATAGCATAAAAGATTTTACCGAAGGTGTATTTATCTATCTGGGGCTTGATTGGAGCAAATATGTGACCATCGATCCGAATTTGATTACCAAGAAACAAAAACAAAACCTGACTGGAAATAACCAAAAGTTGAAAAAAGCCACTGGATGGGAAAATTCTGTTACTTTTAGCGGATTAATAAAAATTTTAGTTGATGCCGAATTAGAAAAGCATGCCGCAAAATAATACCCTCATATTTATTCCTACTTATAATGAAGTTGAAAACGTGGAACGGATTTTCAACGAGATCACTTCCTTAAAATTAAGTGCGGACATTTTATTTCTGGATGATAATTCCCCCGACGGCACAGGCGATATAATAGACAGGCTTTCCAAAAACAATTCAAATGTATTTACCATACACCGCACTGGTAAACTTGGCATTGGCAGTGCCCACCAGGAAGGCATTAAATGGGCCTATGATAAGAACTATGAACTCCTCGTAACCATGGATTGCGACTTTACACATTCCCCATCATACATTTTTGATTTTATAAAACTATCGGATAAAGCGAACATTGTAGTTGGTTCAAGATATATGCAAAAAGACAGCCTGGCAACATGGAATTTATTTCGTAAATTCCTTACTTACCTTGGGCACTTTCTCACAGTCACCATGTTAAACATGCCCTACGATGCCAGTGGAGCGTTCAGATTATACGACTTAAAAAAAATAAATAAGGATCTGTTTAAACTTATCACTTCGCCCGGTTACTCATTTTTCTTCGAAAGCTTATTTATACTTTATTATAATAAAATTACAATTACTGAAACTCCTATCGAGCTTCCTTCACGTACGTATGGCACTTCAAAAATGACCTGGAAAGATGCCTGGAACAGCCTTCGGTTTTTACTGAAACTTTCCTCGAGAAAAATATTTTATAAAAAAACATTGCATTTAAGCTAACCGGATTAGGTATGGAAAAGGATAAAATGGTTGAACAGGACTGGGACATTTATTGGGCTGCCAAGAACAGAAAGGCGAATGCCGCATACGATTTCCTGGCCGGCATATACCGGAGGCTGATCGTTAAAAATATTTTAAATCATTTCATATTTAAATATTTCACCAAAGGCTCAGAGATACTTCATGCAGGCTGTGGCAGCGGACAAGTAGATGTAGATATAGCACCGAAGTACAATATTACAGCCCTTGATATTTCAAAACATGCTTTACTAATTTACGAAAGGGTACACAAAGGAAAATGTAAAACAATACAAGGAAATATTTTTAAAATGCCTTTTAACGATGAAACTTTTGATGGGGTATATAACTTAGGTGTTATGGAGCACTTTACTCCGGAAGAAATTAACCAGATACTTGTAGAATGCAAACGTGTATTAAAACACAAAGGCAGAATTGTAATTCTGTGGCCACCTACATTTGGCTTTACAGTTTTTGTACTTGACAGCGCGCATTTTATTTTAAATAAAATTTTCAGGATGAATGTGAAGCTGCATCCGGCGGAAATTACCCGGTTGAGATCGGAAAAATTTGCACAGGAAGTTTTTAAAGCAGCCGGATTTAATGTTATAAAATATTATTTTGGAATAAGGGACTTGTTTACACAGGCAGTAATTGTGGCTGAAAAACCATAAGCTATGGCTAAACCAGGGAAAAAAACACCTCTATCAAAAACACAAAAGCCGGTAAGCAAAAGTCCGGCTAAGTTTGAATTTATAGCACCCAGGTATAATCCGGAAACCGATAAAAAATTCCTCATCATTACACTCGGGGCCTTTTTCCTTATAGGAATAATAGGTGTATTTCACCATGAAATGTGGAGGGATGAGTTACAAACCTGGCTGGTGGGAGCTTCCTCCAATAGCTTCGGGGAGTTTCTGCATAATATGAAAACAGAGTGTAACCCATTACTCTGGTACACGTCGGATTTTATTTTGAGCAGGTTCACAAAAAACCCGATAATTGCCCAGTTTTATCACTTGGCTCTTTCTACAGGAACGGTTTACCTTATATTGCGATATGGACCCTTTACCCGTCTGCAAAAGGTTCTGTTGTCATTCAGCTATTTCATATTTTTTGAATACTCGCTGATAGCACGCGGTTACGGGATGACCATTTTTCTTATCTTTTTATTTTGTGCTGTTTACCAGCAAAACAAATCAAAGTACCGTTACCCCATACTTGCTTTAATCCTTCTGTGTGTAAGTAACACAACAGGTCATGGTGTTATTATGACGCTATCATTACTGGGTTTTATGGGCACCGATTATTTTTTCAGCGAAGATTCCACCATCCGGAAAAAATACAAACATTCTCAATACTTTATTGCCGTTGCAATTGTTTTAGTTGGAATTTATATAGCTTTCAGGTGTATAACTCCGCCTCCCAATAGTGTTTATACCAATAACTGGTTTACATCTTTCGACTCCCAGCGAATGGCGGTTTCACTGCGTACCTTCTGGATGAGTTTTTTCCCGATACCTCATATTTCAATAGTGAATTTCTGGAACTCCAATATGTTTTACAGCTCCAATAATTCATCTCCCGTTTTCACCCTGCTTTTTCTTGTTTCACTTTCCATTTTTATTTTTTGCGTATTGTTTTATTCTGAAAAAATAAGTGTCGCTGTTTTTTACCTGGCAGCAACAACCGGTGTATTGTTATTTAATTACGCCAACACTATTATTTTTAGAATTTATGCAGCCAATCACTATGGCTTTATTTTCATTACATTTGCAGTAGCAGCCTGGCTTGCCGCGGATGTGAAGAAAACTACATTCGTAATTCCGGGAATAAACGCTCTCCGGAATAAACTGAAAATAGAAAAGAATTTCACCTATCTTGTTACAGGTTTATTTGCAGTGAATATGCTGGCCGGAGTAATTGCCTACGCCAAAGATTATTCACTTACATTTTCTAACATAAAAAATGCGGGAACCTATATTATAGAACACCATCTGGAAAATTTGCCGGAAGTAGGTTTCATTGATT
>DATHNK010000420.1:0-6288 GCA_035486075.1 Bacteroidia bacterium | reverse complement strand
TCCACTGTAGTCATAAGTTCCGCCTCTTCCTCCATAATTTGTGGGCCAGGTCTTTTCAACGTAATCGTTGGCATAGGCAGCCATGCTCCAATTATGCCCGTCGGCACTCACTTCCGCGTCTACATAAAAATTATCGAGCAACACAAATTCATCGGCCAAGGCATGTTCATTAGGCGTGATTTTTTGCGGAAAAAGGCATAATGATGTATCTCCGTTTCCATTTGGCATATCTCCCAAAACCTGGTCATAGGTTCGGTTTTCCTTCAACACATAAAACACATATTTTATAGGAAGTGAATTTAATATGGAATCGTTTTTAGCTTTTAGCTCTTCGCTCTTCGCCCCCTTATAAGATGAGTTGTGATATACCGCCTGGGTATAATCTGCAAGCGTTTTGGTATCCGGTTCAGGAATAATACTCATGGTTCCCATAAATAAACCGCCTATGTATTGTACTTTACGCGGCTTGGTTTTATCTCCCTGCTTGTAATTGGTTTGTTGTTTTGCTGCCAGTGGATTAGGACCTTGAGGGTTTGCCATAGAAGAAAATCCTTTCCCATTGCTCACCCATATTTTGTGGTTTACAACTCTCACGCAAGTAGGATACCAGCCTGTTGGAATAAACCCTTTTGAAAAACTATGTCCGGGTTTGCTTACATCAAAAACAGCAACGCAATTATTATCTGCATTAGCTATGTATAATGTTTTATCATCTGCACTTAGTGCAACACTGTTGGTAGTGCTGCCTTCCGGTGAATTAGGGAAGATAGCCGCATCTAATGTTTCCAATACTTTGTTTTCCGCGGTAGAGATTACAGAGACACTGTTATCATTAGCATTGGAGACAAATAGATATTTTCCATTGTGGCAAAATACTATATCATTCGGGTTACTTCCTACCTTTATCGAATTCAGGATTGTATCCTTATGTGTATCATAAATCAATATTTTTTCATCACCCCAGATACTGATGTATAAATTATTATTGGCGGGAGAAAGCGCACATGTATAGGCCTCACCTGATAACTTTACTTGTTTGATTATTTTTTTCTTTTCAAGATTTATAACATAAAGTGAATTATTTTCTTTGGTAACTACATACATTCTTTTATGGGCATCGTCCACACATAAACCGGTAGGAGATATTTTTTCCGGCCAAATTTTTCCCAACACAATACTATCTGTAAGGGTCAATTTTCCGGAATTGTTAGAATAGCAAAGAATTTGGTTTTTGTTTCCGGCAGAGGCGTAAAGTATTTTATCATCTTTACTGAAGGAAAGGCCCAACCAACCTACTGCAATTTTTATGCTATCTGTTCTTTTCTCCGACCTGGTATCAATCAGCATTATAGATTGATCGCTCTGCCCGTTATTTGTAACTGCCACATAATTTCTATCATTACTTACGGCTATATTTAAGGGCAAATCACCCAAAGGTAATTTGTCACCCGCCGGGGTTAAATTCCAGCCATTGGGAAGTTTAATGCGGTTAGCTTCAAGATCTTTTAAAGTTTGAGCCTGAAATGCAATCGGGAGTAATAAAAGTGTACTAAGCAGGAATAGTTTTTTCACAAAAAGCAGTCTAATGTTATGTATAAGCAAATATCGGACAAAAACCCCAAAATTCCGGTAATAAAGGGTTATGTATTTGTTAAGTGGGGATATATAGTATGTAAACTGTGACAAAATTTACATTTTATTGGTGTTGAAAATCAGAAAGATGCCGCAAAAAAGGGAAAATATAGGACACTTGTACCTCATTTGGCAAGAAAACTGTTTGGTACACTTTTTGAGTATATAATATATGTTTAAAGTTAGTTGGTTGATTAAAGCAAAATAAATTATGGAGCGTCTTAACACTAAAAATAAGGGAATGATTGCAGTAGGGGTCTCACAACGGAATAAGGTTGACATTATACAGACTGTGCAGGATTATGGGAACCGTCTTTTTTCTTTCATCCGCAATAGGGTGAAAAGCGATGAAGATGCCCAGGATATATTGCAGGATGTATGGTTCAGGCTTAGTAACGTAAGCGAAGCCGAACCGATCGAACAAGTAGGTTCGTGGCTTTTTACGGTTGCCCGTAACAGGATAACGGATATGTATCGCAAACAAAAGCCAAGTTCGCTTGATGATTTTGTTTACGAGGACGAAGATGGAGAGATAAATTACAAGGATATACTCCTTTCTGAATTTAAAAGCCCGGAAGATGAAGAACTGAAAAAAATGTTCTGGAATGAATTTTCGGAAGCCCTGGATGAATTGCCAAAAGAACAGAAAGATGCATTCATACAGAATGAAATGGAAGATAAAACATTCCGTGAAATGGCCGAAAAATCGGGCGAAAGCATAAAGACATTAATATCCAGAAAAAGATATGCGGTACTGCATTTAAGAAAGAAACTGGATTCCTTATACAGTGAATTAATAACAAGATAAATATAAAGTCATGAACGAAGAACAAGATACAATGGGTGGACAGCGTTGCGGAGGCAGAAGCCGTAAATGGTGGTTTTTAATACCAATATTTATTATTGCTATGGTATTTATAGTGGGTGCAGTTGTAATGTATTTGTGGAATGCATTAATGCCTAACATATTTCACCTTGGAACAATAACCTATTGCCAGGCTATATTGCTGCTTATTCTCTCCAAAATTTTATTCGGAGGGTTCCGTGGACGGGGGCGTAGTTGCGGATGTGGCAGAGGTGGACGATTTGGCCGTGGACGTGAATGGAAAGAAAAATGGATGAGTATGACCGAAGAAGAAAGAGCCAAATTCAAAGAAGAATGGAAGAGTAGGTGTTGCTAAACAAACCTGAACTATAAAAAAAGGAAAGAAGTAATATCTTTCCTTTTTTTATTGCTAAAAATAACTTTGCATATGTTTTTTATTACTTATTTTCTTTCCCGCTAAATGAGCTTTCCAGGGAGCCCAGTAATAATCTGTCCAGCCGCTTTTAATACCTTCAACCTGGTCTTCCGGTATGTTTGCATGTACCATATTCAACACAGCATCATTTCCTTTTTTCTCCAATGCCAATAGGAAGGTGGAATCCATATCCGTTTTTTTCCAATCGCTTGCCCGCCATGATTGCACAATTAGTTTACCGGGTATAAGCTGAAGGTTTTTACCTTTAATATAATCTCCGTATGCTGTGTAAGAGGTACCTTCTTTCTTGGTGATTTTTGCCTTATCCCCCGTCAGCATAGAGTGTAACTTGGAATCCATATACATTTCATAGAGTTCTTCAGGGCTGGTGTTTTTAAATAGTATTTTTTGTGTAAGTGTTTTCATAGGCAGGAGATTTTAATTAAAGTAAAGGTATGGAATTTATTTCAATCCGTATTTCTGCATATATTCATGATACAGGGCTGTCTGAATGCTTGTAAGCTGAATTTTTCTTCCTTTAATAAATGCGAGAGTGATATTATTTGTCCTCATATCCAAGGCATCTCCATCCGATACGATCAAAGTAGCGTCTTTACCTACTTCAATAGAACCGGTAGTACTTTCTATACCTAAAATTTTTGCAGTGTTTGATGTAATAGCATCCAAACCTTCTTCGGGGGTTAGCCCAAATGTTATAGCAGTTCCCGCCATAAAAGGGAGATTGCGTGAGGCGTTCTCCTCCTGGTCGCCCTCATTTTCCAGGCAGAAAAGGATCCCCGCTTTTTGAAGGATGTAGGGTGTTTTATACGGCTGGTCAATATCATCGTCGGGCATGGCAGGCTGGCTATGAATGCGTGTGAGTATAACCGGAATGTTGTTTTGTTTCAGGAAAGTAGTTACCATCCAGGAATCGCGACCATCAACTAAAACTATTTTAGGAATGGATAATCCTTTTGCAGTTGTTATGGATGCAAGTATTTCTTTTGCAAAATCAGCATGGATATAGAGTGTTTTGCTTCCGTCAAAAACACCTTTCATAGCCTCCATTTTAATGTTGGTTTCAACATGTGTTTTTTGTTTGGAATACGCCTGGGCATCTGAAAGAAATTTTTGAAGCACCTGCACTTGCTTATCGTAGTTTTTGTTGGCTGCAAAACCTCCTATCTGATCGGGGTTTAATTGAATGCGCGTATACATTGCAGGCCAATTTACATGCACACCATCATCGGCTTTGTAACAGGCATCTTCCCAATTCCAACCATCAAGGCTCATGATGGAAGAGGTCCCGGAAATAAGACCACCTTGTGGAGCTATTTGCGCTGTAAGTACCCCATTTATTCTAACTACAGGAGTAATTTTAGAATCCGTATTGTAAGTAGTCAATGTGCGGAGCTCAGGATTTAATGCACCTATGTCGGCAATATCCGTAGTAGCTCGAACAGCACCAGATTCAACAAGTCCGAGTGAACAATTAGGATCGATAAAACCGGGGTAGATTTGTTTGCCTGTGCAATTGATCACCGTATCATACTCGGAAGAATCTTGTGAAAAAGTGGCAGACACCAAATTTATTTTTCCATCTTTAATTCCTACAAAACCGTTTTCAATTATTTTGCCTGTGGCAGTATGAACCGTTCCTCCGTAAAGTAATATACTTTTCTTTTCAGGCGAAGCAGGAATTGGTTGCTGGGCAATTGTCGTAAGAGTGGAGAATATGGCAGAGGCGATTATTAAATATTTTTTCATATTATATAGAATTACAGAATATTATTTTTTTGCAGATTTAGCTTTTGGTTTCACTTCTGAAACTAATTGATTAACGATGCCTGCTTTCAAAGAAGCAATTTCATTTCGCATAGCTGCATCATTCTGAATATCGTAAAGACAAACACCATCCACAAATGTTTTTTCAGCTTTGGTATAAATGGAAAGCGGGTTGCCCGACCATAGCACCACATCGGCATCTTTGCCGACTTTAATACTTCCGGTATGTTCATCTAAATGCAAAAGCTTGGCAGGATTGATGGTTACCATGCGCCAGCATTGCTGTTCGCCTAATCCTCCATATTTAACCGACTTTGCTGCTTCCTGGTTTAACCTCCGTTGCATTTCATCATCATCGGAATTGATGGCGGTAACAATTCCCTTTTTTGTGCAGATAGTAGCATTATATGGAATAGCTTCCATTACTTCCATTTTATAGGCCCACCAATCAGAAAAGCAGGATACGCCAATATTTCTGGCAGCTATTTTATCAGCCACTTTATAGGCTTCCAGCCCGTGGGTGAAAGTATTAAAGTGGAAATGGAAAGAATCTGCCACATGCATAAGCATATTCATTTCCGATTGCACATAAGAGTGGCAGGTGATAAACCTTTTTCCGTCTAAAATTTGTGCAAGCGTTTCTAATTGCAAGTCTCTGCGGGGTGCATCGTTCGCATCGTTCGATTTTGTTTTAGGTGACTTGCCATACGCTGTCCAGGTGGTTTCATATTCTTTAGCGCGTGTAAAGTTATCGTAGTAAAACTGCTCAACACCCATACGGGTTTGCGGGTAACGCACCACAAAAGCATCTCCCCAGTTCGATTGTTTTACATTTTCACCCAATGCAAATTTTATAAAGGGAACAGCATATTGTATTTTTAATTGCTCAGGTGTTTGTCCCCAGCGCAGTTTGATTATTCCGCTTTGCCCCCCAATAGGATTAGCGGAACCATGCAACACCTGGCAGGCAACAACCCCACCGGCAAGGCTACGATAAATGGAGATGTCTTCCGAGTTGAGTACGTCACCTATGCGCACCTCGGAACTACAAGCTTCGGCACCTTCATTAACGCCACCGGTTGCAGCAATGTGAGAATGCTCATCAACAATTCCAGCTGTGAGGTATTTTCCCGTTCCATCAATAACAGTAGCATCCTTTGATGCGGAAAGGTTTTTTCCGATAGCTGAAATTACACCGTCTTTTATGTACACATCTGAGTTCTTCAGTATACTGTCCTTTTCCCCTGTCCAAATAGTGGCATTGCGAATAACTACTTCTTTTGATATTCTTTGAATAGAATCTAATTCAGCTTTAGTTCGTCCATAAGCAGAAAACGGATAGCGGACTTCATTTATAGATGGTATCCGTATTGGGGTTTCGGCGGTAGTATCAGTAAATGGAGTAGTAAGGGAAGCCTGCCAGGTAATTTGGTTAGTCCCAATAGTTCCACTTCCATTTATGGTTTTGTGGTCATTGGAAAGTAATCCATTTAATTGAACAGGATGCAAGGTATCTCCATCCTGGCGGAATGAGACTGTTACAATAGGATTCGAAAAATGAAAGAATGCGGTAATATTATGTTTTTTATCGTCGACTACAGTAGCAGTTGGTGCGTTGGCAGTTCCACCT
>DATHNK010000419.1:0-5935 GCA_035486075.1 Bacteroidia bacterium | reverse complement strand
AAACGATAAGCTAGATTTTGCAACTATAAAAACCATTTTCAAGGAGAACGGACGCATTGCGCTATCCGAAGAAGCGGAGAAGCGCATCAACAAATGCCGCCAGTATTTAGATAAGAAAATAAAATCTTCCGATGCTCCATTTTATGGAATTAATACGGGTTTCGGGGCATTACGAAATGTAAAAATTGCTCCGAAGGATTATGGCAAACTTCAAACAAATCTGCTGCGCTCTCATGCTTGTGGGGCAGGGGAGGGGGTGCCTAAGGAAATTGTGCGATTGATGATATTATTGAAAATTCAATCGCTCAGCTATGGTCATTCAGGAGTTGATATTTCTACCGTAGAACGGTTGGTTGATTTTTTTAATCATCATATTACACCCGTAGTATATCAACAAGGTTCATTGGGCGCATCCGGAGATTTAGCGCCATTGGCGCATTTATGTTTACCATTAATAGGCGAGGGCGAGGTTCACTATAAAAATAAACGGCTTAAAACGGCACAAGTTTATAAAGAATTAAAGTGGAAACCGCTTTCCCTTAAACCTAAAGAAGGCCTTGCATTGCTCAATGGCACACAATTTATGAGCGCTTGTGGCACATGGATTTTGATGCAAGCGGAAGGCCTTTCAAAGATTGCTGATACTATAGCAGCTGTTTCTATAGATGCCTACGATTGCCATATCGAGCCCTATGATGAGTTAATCCATTATGTGCGGCCCCATCACGGACAGCGTAATTGCGCTTTATACATTCAAAATTTATTAAAGGGAAGCGAACTTATTTCCCAACCCAAACAAGATGTGCAGGACCCTTACTCATTCCGCTGCATACCGCAAGTGCACGGGGCAATAAGGGATGTGATAGAGCATGTGAAAAGTGTTTTTGGTATTGAAATAAATTCGGTAACCGATAACCCACTGGTGTTTCCGATAGAAGATAAAATTATTTCCGGCGGAAATTTTCACGGGCATCCGCTGGCAATGTCGCTGGATTATCTGGCTATTGCTTTATCAGATTTGGGAAATATTTCTGAAAGAAGAATTTATTGTTTGATTTCGGGCAAGCGTGGACTACCTGCCTTTCTTGCTAAGGATGCGGGGTTGAACTCAGGCCTTATGATTTTACAATATACGGCTGCTTCTATCGTGAGCCAGAATAAACAATTAGCATCACCGGCATCTATTGATAGTATTGTTTCCTCCAACGGACAAGAAGATTATGTAAGCATGGGTGCAAATGCAGCAACTAAGTGCTATAAAATTCTGGATAATCTTAAAACAATTCTTGCCATAGAATTGATAAACGCTGCACAGGCAATGCATTTTCGTAGGCCAGCTAAAACTTCTCCACAACTGGAAAAGCTGCTTAAAGAATTTGGAAAACAGGTATCATTCAATACACAAGATAGAGTATTAAGCGAGGATATAAAAATGAGCAGGGAGTTTATTGAAGCAAGGTTGTAACTGTGTCGTGCCTTTGTCATCCTGAGCGGAGCGAAGGATCTCTGCCATAGCAAAGAGATTCTTCCTTCGTCAGAATGACAAAGGACACAAAATCTTTTTACCTTTGACTTAATATGACGATTCAATCTAAGTTAGGCAGATGGGACTTGACCATGCTGGTGGTAAGTTTTATTATCGGTGTAGGGATTTTCCGCAACCCCAGCGATATTGCCCGTGATGCAGGTACCCCTTTTATTTTTTACGCCTCATGGATTTTGGGAGGAATAATAAGTGTTTGCGGAGCATTAACCTTTGCCGAAATAGGTGCCCGTTTGCCTGCTGCCGGAGGCTATTACCGGATATTCTCCTTTTCCTATCATCCGGCTTTTGCTTTTATGTTCAACTGGGCCCTTGTAATAACTAACGCAGGGAGCGCTGTGGCTGTGGGTTTAATAGGCGCTGCCTATATTCAGCCTGTAATCGTTCCCGATGCCTGGCTTGTAACCTATTCGCCGGATACCGTAAAAACGGCAATTGCTTTTATTGTTATCACTGTTTTATTTTTGATAAACTATGCAGGTATAAAAATGGGCTCAAGAGTGCAAAATGTACTGAGCGCACTGAAAATAGTGATGATAGTTTTGCTTTCCCTTGCCGTATTCGGAAGCCACTCGCATGCCAATACCACAGCCGTAATTCAACAAACAGCATCTTCGCCCTGGGGCGCTATGGGGCTATGTCTTGTATTTGTTTTTTTCTCCTGTGGTGGTTACCAGAACACTATCAACTTAGGCGCCGACGTTAAGAATCCCCAAAAGAATATGCCTTTAGGTATTTTAGGAGGAATGGCTATAGTGATGGCTTTATACATGATTATAAATATTGCTTACGTTCAGGTAATAGGCTTCAGCGCTATGAAAGATAAACCCCTACTGGCTGCTGAACTGGCAAGGAGTATGTTTGGCGATGCAGGATTTAAGGTTACTTCCATCATTATTTTTACTTCGGTGCTGGGTTTCTTGAATGCTTCTTTTATGAGCAATCCACGTACCTATTACGCTATGGCGGAAGACAGGATATTGCCGCCCATATTCAAAAAAGTTAATCCCAAAACCCAAACTCAGGCGTTCGGACTTTCTTTTTTCTTTGCTATAATCCTTATCTCACTTTTTGTAGGGAACGATTTTCAAAAAATAGTGAACTATGTAATCTTCATTGATAATCTGGCATTGGTTTTTGCGGCTGTTACCATTTTTGTCCTTCGGAAAAAAATGAAAAACTCTGGATATTCAGGGTATAAAATGAAGTTATTCCCTTTTATTCCTATTGTGTTCATAATTGTGTTGTTGTATGCCTGCGGAAGCATTTGTGTGGAGCATCCGAACCAGGCCTTAATAGGCTTAGCAGTGTTTTTCGGGGGCTACCCGATTTACCTTTTACTGAAAAAACTTTTACAGAAGACGGAAACTACTGCCTGAAAATTTTTGCAATAGTTTTAAAAATAATTTTTACGTCAGTTGCCAAACTTATTTCTTTTATGTAGCGCATATTTAGTTTCAGTTTGGCGGGCATTATACGTTTTATATATAGTTCTTCAGGGTCCTCAGCGTTTGCCAGAAGCTCATTTTCTCCGGAGTAAACTATGGAAGCAAAATCCGTAATTCCAGGTTTAATGGATAAAACTATTTTCTGTTCCTTATCATATAAAGCCACATACTCGGGTACTTCAGGGCGGGGGCCTACAAAACTCATATCACCGATTAAGACATTAAATAGCTGAGGTAACTCATCCAATTTATATTTACGTAAAAAATATCCTACACCTGTTATACGGCTGTCGCGATTGCCGATTGTAATACGTATATTCTTGTCGGAACCCATACGCATGGTACGGAACTTAAAAAGCTTGAATGGCTTACTATCTTTACCAATTCGAATCTGACTGTAGAGTATGCCTCCCTTCGAGGTTAAGAGTATGACAATGGATATAATTAATAAAAATGGAGAAAGAATAATAGTGCCTAAAATAGAAAATAATATATCGAACAGGCGTTTTACCATTATAATACTTCTTCTACGGAATCTTTAACAGCCTTGCACACTAAATCTATCTGTTCCTTTGTTAAGTCATAATATACCGGCAAGGAAATTTCTCTGGAGAAATTATCATAGGTAACGGGGTAATCACTCATTTTATACCCCAGGTTTTTATAAAAACTCATCATAGCGATTGGTATGAAATGAACGTTCACTGCTACATCATGGTCAAATATTTTCTGAATTATTTTATCCCTTTGTTCTTCTGTAATATTTTTAATCCGCAAAGCAAATAAATGATAGGATGATTCCCTGTCTGCATCTTTGCTGACAGGCAATTCTGCCCAATCATACTTTGCAAAAAAGTTATCATATGCCTCAATTATTGACTTGCGTTTTGGAAGAGTATCATCTTTATATCTTTCCAATTCGATTAATCCTATAGTGGCTGCCAAATCAGTCATATTGCATTTATAGCCCGCCTCCACAATATCATATTTCCAATTCCCCTTTTGCATTTTTGCCATGGCATCTTTCGTCTGTCCATGTAGAGAAAGTATGCTTAGTTCTTTATAAATGGCAGCATTATCAAATGATGCAGGAAGATTAAACAACATGGCACCTCCTTCCGCTGTGGTCAGGTTTTTCACAGCATGAAAAGAGAAAACTGAAATATCTGCCAGTTCCCCCATATTTTTGCCTTTATATCTCGCCCCTAAGGAATGTGCTGCATCTGATAAAATCATTATCCTGCCTAGCTTTTGCTGGTGTTCATTGCTTGCAATAAATTTGTTTTTAACCTTTTCCACTAAGGAATTGATAGCATCATAATCGCATGGCAGCCCAGCAAAATCAACGGGCATTATAACTTTTGTTCTGGAGGTAATTGCTTTTTCAATAGTGCCTATTGAAATGCAAAAATCATGTTTGTTTACATCCGCCAATATAGGTGTGGCTCCGCAATGTATAACCACATTCGCCGTGGCCGCATATGTGTATGCAGGTACGATAACTTCATCACCCGGGCCAATCCCAAACCAGCGTAATGCAAGTTCAAGCCCTGCAGTGGCTGAATTAAGGCATAGCGTTTGTTCAACTCCACAATATTCCGATATTTTTTTCTCCAGTAGTTTTGTCTTTGGTCCCGTGGTGATCCAGCCGGAACGTAATGTTTCGGCAACTGCTTCTATTGTTTTTTCGTCTATCCGGGGTGGGGCAAAGTTTATCATAATGAATTTATATCACAAAATTAAACATTAGCAGGGAATTGAAGAGTCCGTAAAACATGGTGCCGGCTTGCTGGTCAAGCATACTTTCTGTAAGGAAGTTAAGGCAGAGTATCAGAAGGAATAGCATGTAGACAAATCGCTTTTCTTTAATTGATATAAATAAGGGTATGAATAAATTGGCTAATAATAGTAAAATGCCGGGAATACCCACTGCAACGATAGTTTGCAAGTATTGGTTATGGGAATTTAGTATTTCGTTATAAGCGCCGGTCATTCCGTCTTTTTGGTACTGGTCCAGCAAAGCATACTTGGCATCACCTGTCCCAGAACCAATCAAGGAATTGTTCTTAATCACCTCTATGGATGCCTCCCAAACAGAAAGTCTGGCTTGGTTGGATTCAACCGATTGCACATCTCTGTTTTTGCCGGAAATTAAATCCTCCATAGCATGAAAGCGTGAGATTTTTGAAATTCCGATTACCAATAAACCCAACACGGCAACCACAGTGGCAACGGATTTAAATGTGGAATGTTTAGACAAGAAATACTTTAACAATAAAGCGGGTACTAATAGCGCTGTAACAATTTGCCCCATCTTAGAATTTAAAAGAATAAGGATTAGCAATAGGAATGGGATTGAAATGTAAATGAATAATTTTTCTTTTTTTGCGAGTTCCTTTCCTCGATCAGTTAACGCATAATACATGAAAATAAAGGCCATATCAATATACATGGAGTAATAAGTGGGATGAACAAATTTGGAGAACTGCATGTAAGTGAATTGTGCTACTCCACTATAAAAGTATTGCCATAATGCAAATAACAAGCATCCCAATCCATGCAACACTGCACCTGAGATAAAAGCAAAACCAAACCATTTTTGTTTTTTGAAATCCATTTTACCTTCTGAAGAAAGTATGATGGGAAATAAAAGCAGGCTGAGTTTTATCTGCATATCAAACCAACCCTGATGTGTATGTGAAGTATAGGTCATTCCTGCTAAATAAACAAGGTATAAACTAATGAAAAGCAGTGCGTATTTATCCTTTAGCCAGGATGTCAATTTTCGTTTTAAGTCGCCCTCTAAAAGCCATGCTGCAGCGAAGAGTATAATACAAAATGGAGTAAAGTAAATGTAAAAAGTAAGCATAAAGCCAATTATGCAAAGCAACCCAGACTTTATACTTGAAATTTTACTTTTCACCCTTCAAAAAATTATAGAATT
>DATHNK010000418.1:0-5522 GCA_035486075.1 Bacteroidia bacterium | reverse complement strand
AACTCACAGTGGCAGGTTAAGCTAAAATGTCTTAATAAATGATTTGCTTTATACCTGTTTATTTATTCCATCTCAATAAGCGGCTGGTTTTTTTCAACCTTGGCACCTGTGGTTATGTAAATCTTTTTAACCTTACCGTCCGATTGGGCTTTAATAAGGTTTTCCATCTTCATGGCTTCCAATACAAGTAATCCGTCGCCTTTTTTTACCTCATCACCTTCCTTAACTTTAATGTTAAGCACAAGGCCGGGCATAGGCGCTTTTATGTTTCGAATCTTAGTGGTTTTGCCTGTAATTCCAAGTTCTTCCAGTAAAAGGTCGGTATCGTCTTTCAACCTGACCTCATAACGGGTATTGTTAAGTTTTATAACAGCAATTTTATCGTTCTCATTATAACTTATTAACTCAGCCTGGTAAGAGTGGTTGTTATATAGAAAACAAAGCATGCCGTTGCGGTTGGTATATGCATCCAACTCCACAGGCTTGCCGTTCACTTCAAAGTTGTAGGGCTTGCTTGCATGTTCCTTAATCAGGAACTCCTTATTATTAACATTCGCTTTCATGCTGCAAAAGTAAATAATTAAGAAAGCAATCGTATTTTTTGACATCTTTGGAACTCAAAAAATGAGTAGATCATGAAAAACAAAAGCATCAGAAACATCTTTTTAGTAGTTGCACTTTCCACCCTTTTCAATTCCTGTGGTTCATCTAAAAAATCTACCGCAACAAAGGCTACCAACCGGAAAAGCGATTCAATTGCTTCCATGCATTTAATTGATTCGTTGATTGCAATGTCGAAGACAGATTCACTCGCAAGTGCTGTGGTTTCCACTCCTCCAGATACTAACGCTAAAACTGCCTTTGAAAATTACAGGGGTTCTGCTCCTATGATAAACCAACTTATCCATACGGAGCTCCATGTTAGTTTTGATTATGACAAGCAATATCTATACGGAAAAGCAACCATAAGTTTAAAACCTTATTTCTATCCTACCGATTCGTTGACGCTTGATGCTAAAGGAATGGATATTAAAGAAGTAAGCCTTGTGAAAGGAAAAGAGAAGAAGCCGTTAAAATATACATACGACTCCAAACAACTGCATATTAACCTTGATAAGAAATATACCAGTAAGGAAGAATATATCGTTTATATTGACTATACATCCAAACCCAATGAATTAAAAGAAGAGCAGGGGGGAAGCGCCGCCATTACATCGCACAAAGGATTGTTCTTTATTAATCCGGATGGAAAAGATAAAACCAAACCCCGCCAGATATGGACACAGGGCGAAACGGAAGATAACTCCTGCTGGTTCCCTACTATTGACAAGCCTAACCAACGCCAGACGGAAGAAATATACATGACAGTAGAAAAGACTGAAAAGACCCTTTCAAATGGCGAAATGGTTTCCTCAGTTGAAAATAAAGACAATACCCGCACCGACCACTGGGTAATGAAACCGGGTATTCCACCTTACTTGGTTATGATGGCTGTTGGCCCTTTTTCAATCATACATGATAAATGGAGGGGTAAAAATGTAGACTATTACATTGATGCAAAATATGCGCCTTATGCAAAGGATATTTTTGGAAGGACCCCCCAGATGATCGAATTCTTTTCCAATGTGCTGCATTTTCCTTATCCCTGGAATAAATATGACCAGGTTATTGTTCACGATTATGTTTCCGGCGCTATGGAAAATACCACGGCAACCCTGCATGGCGATTTCCTGAACAAAACCAGGAGAGAATTGATCGACGATCCGCTCAGCACGAGCGAAGACATTATATCGCATGAATTGTTCCACCATTGGTTTGGTGATATGGTTACCTGTGAATCATGGTCGAATATTTCGCTGAACGAATCATTCGCCGATTATTCAGAGTTTTTATGGAGGCAGCATTATTGGGGAGAAGATTGCGCTGACCAGTATCTGCGCCAAAGCGTGAATGAATACATACAGAGCACTTCTGTACAACATGATCTGGTTGATTTTTATTATAATGACAAAGAGGATATTTTCGATGCCATTTCTTACAATAAAGGCGGAGGTATTTTGCACATGCTTAGAAATGTAGTTGGGGATACGGCCTTCTTCGACGCACTTCATTTGTACCTTGAAACTAACAAATTCACTGCGGCCGAAGTTCCGCAACTAAGGCTGGCTTTTGAAAAAGTAACAGGACAAGATCTGAACTGGTTCTTTAATGAGTGGTTTTATAATAAAGGGTATCCTATTCTGAATATTAATCATACTTACGATGCTTCTAGTCATAAGGAAACAGTAACCATTGAGCAGACCCAGGATTTGGCGAATAGCCCGGTGTTCTATATGCCAATCCAGATAGATATTTATAGCAATGGACAGAAGGAAAGCCATTCGGTAGTTATGGATAAAACCAAGAACAGCTACCAGTTTGAGGTTGCTTCATCCCCTGATCTGGTAGTGGCCGATGGCAAAAAAATGATGCTGGTAAGCGTGAAAACTGAAACTATGTCTATTGCAGAAAGAGAATATCAATATACACACCTCCCATTGTACTTAGACCGTTGGGAAGCCCTGACTGACTTAGCTAACCATATGGATGACGCAAGTGCAAAAGCAACCATTACCAATGCCCTGCATGACAGATTTTGGATGCTGCGAAGAATGGCCATTCAAAAACTGGCTAACGACAGTACCCCTGAATTAAAAAACACACTGATAGCGTTGGCTACCGGCGACAGTTCC
This sequence comes from Bacteroidia bacterium, assembly GCA_035486075.1. GTDB lineage: Bacteria > Bacteroidota > Bacteroidia > JABEUT01 > JABEUT01 > JABEUT01. The sequence continues at coordinate 2,790 of DATHNK010000418.1, read as the reverse complement.
TCCAATGTTCGTGCGGAGGCGTTAACTGTGTTATATACCAATTATAAGGATCCCGGCCTTGTTAAGTTATATAGAAATGCCATAAACGATAGCTCCTATAAAGTAGAATCGGAAGGCTTGTCAGGAATTGCAAAAGCCGATAAAGAAGAAGCGATGAGAGTTGCAAGGAAACTCGAAAATACCGATGAGAAAGAACTGTTGCTTGGTATTGCGAGTATTTATGTTGAATATGGAAATGATTCATGCAACAACTTCTTTGTAAACCTGCAGGACAAAGTAACCGGCTATGAGCAGATACCTTATGTAGCCATGTATGGCAGATTTTTACAGCAATGCAGTGATACTGCTGTTGAAAGAGGGATTCCTATCATTGGAAGTATAATGAAAAATGGCGATAACCGTTATGTAAAGTATTATGCTAAAAACGCATTGCAGGGCTTGCTTTCAGTTTACCAGGGCCGCAAGGATGATATTACCAGCCAGATGAACGACGTGAAATCTAAGGCTGATGGTGCGCTTAAGTTAACAGACCTGCAAAAGAAGTCAGATTCTGCCGATGCAATAATAGCGCAGCTTAATTCGGCATTGGGGCAATAAATAGTTAATTCTAACGGATCCTGCTGGCAACCCGGTATTTTTTCCGGGCCACGTTTGTCAGTTCCACTTCCTCGTCTTTGCGTTTGATAAGGATGAATAAAGCGCATAAATAAAACGGCAGGTAAGCAATTTTAAACCTTACAAGCGCTCCAAAGTTCGATGTGGTTATACCCACGCTGAACGCAAAGAATACAGAAAAGGAAAGTGCAAAGAACAGGATTGGCTCCCTAAGCAATTTTTTGAGAAATGTCAGCAGGTTGGTCCGGAAGATGGATATTACAGTAAGTATCAGGATCAGCGTATTCTCCAGCCCTGAAATTAACATTACCACATTTTCACTCTCCCACAGATAGGGCCTGAAGATCCCTGCTACAAAAGCGGCCGGAAATTTTTTAAGCAACCCGCTGGGAGTAGGGTCTGTAATACCAATGTCGAATGAATGTCCGTGATAATATTCTCTCTTCAGGTCATTTTGAGTGACCATAGCTGTGGTGGCAATTTTGTCCAATGCATATTTACCCATGTAAGAACCCATGAAAGACATCAAATAGGTTCCTCCACCAATACTTATGATAATTATAAAAGGAATGATCAACACTTTAAATACCGCATTTTGAATATTTGATATCCTATAGGAGAATATCCATATTAGCGCCCCCGGCAACAGGGTTATAATTACATAAGGTTTTATGAGGAAAATAATGGACAGATTTAAAAGTAAAATGAGGAAGTAGCGTATCCTGCTTTTCTTCAGGATAAATATACGGTGTATGCAATACACCACCCAACCGGTGCAGGATAGCGTAAATGTATCCTTAAGGATTCCCGAACCCCAGAAAATAACGGATGGAAAAAAGAGAATGGCAAGCGCGAATAGTTTTTTACGGTTGGGATAATGTTCTGAAAATACAAGGAACAACCTCCAGACACCGGCAAAGGCTATCCAGTCAAGTATAATAGTGGTAAGCAGGTAGCTGCTAAAAGTAACAAGTAATATGGGGTTTACAAGCCGTATAACCATATAGGTTTGTGGATCGAAATACATATAAGGCAGGGGATATCCTGTATCGTAAGAGAAAAGGGAAAAATGGTCCCAGTTAGCGCCTCCAAATTCATTTTGAAACCAGTCGTAGGCAGAATTGGAAAGCAGGTTTCGCATAGCCATGGACGATTCGAAATAAGCAGTAGTATCACCTCCTTTATACACATATAGATAAATAAATACAAAGGAAATTCCTCCTGCTATTTTAGCAAACAGGCCCCATACGTAATATTTATAATCAGGATTGCCGGCTATCTTTCTTTTCTTTATGCTGCTTGCAATAAAATAAATTATCAGCAAGTAAAAAGGCAACGCCAGAAGCTCCCATAAGTTTATGGTTAATATTCCAAAATACGCTGTCTGTACCATTTAGCGGGCTTAATGAGCACCCTGTTTACAAAACTAATAAAATAAAGGATTCTAACAGGATGGCCAACGGTTGTCTTGATTCTAATTACAAGATTCAGCAATGCTTTCAAGGTTTTATTGATCTTGCCTGTATCCTTGATAAGATCTTGTTTATTTTTAAAATGACCGGCAAAGGTGTAAAAGCAATTATAAGTAATGGGAACAGTGCAACATGGAACCTCGGCAGCCCGCAAAAAGGTATTGTATAGAGGAGATAAAATAGCAGCAATATAAATACAGCCAGTTGAAAACGGTTTTGTTTTTTTAGCCTCAAAATTCCCCATACCACCAGGAGTAACAGAGCCCAATGGATGACCATATACAGAAGATGTTTATAGGGAGCATACCATACATTATTAAAATACTTTATAGATAATAATTTGCTTAGTTGAAGTCCTCTTGTTTTGGTCGTATCATTGGTATAAATATCGAACATACCGGGCAGAAGCCAGTTTTTAGCCAGTTTTTCAGGAATAACACCGATCTGCTGAACCGGATCTGTTTTCCATGCTTCTATGGCAAGTTCATGATAAAAGGAATCGCGTTTTGGAATTGAATAAACCGCAGGCAGCGCCAGAATGTTGTTATAGGCCTCCATCTTATCTTTGGGAATGAAAATATTTTTATGCATTTCAAAAACATGAGGGCTGCCGTCCAGGTTTTCATTGTTTCCGCCATATAACGCCTCACCGGCATTGAAAGCGGTTACTCTAAAAATGTGGAATGTCTTGTAGCTTTTTACT
>DATHNK010000417.1:0-2636 GCA_035486075.1 Bacteroidia bacterium | reverse complement strand
GCAACCGCCGTAAAGATGTGGAGTTCACAAGTCCCTTATTTAATACACGACAGGTACTCGTTCAACGCAAGCCCGATAACTGGCCCAAACTTTCGCCTCTGCAATTAGAAACTTTATTAGTAAAAAGCCCTTTACAGTTATCTGAAAGGCAGGTTTATGTGAGGAAGGGCTCATCGTTTTACGAAAGACTGAAAGACCTTTCAAATGAAATTGGCGGAAAGATCAATGTAATAGAAACACCCGGCAACGAAACCACAGAAGAACTCATGGGCGATGTGGCAAAAGGCAAAATTGATTTTACTATTGCCGACGAGAACGTGGCACGCATTATTGCAACCTATTACGATAATATAGATATAAGCACCCCTATTAGTTTTCCACAAAAAATCGCCTGGGCTGTAAGGCGCGAATCTCCGGAACTGCTTATGGCTATTAATGAATGGATGGCTAAACAAAAGAAAAAAGGATATAACGATGTTGTTTTTGGTAAATACTTTATTGATAAAAAATCGGCATGGAACAGGCAGAACAGTGAATACTTCTCACTCTCGGGCGGAAAGATTTCTCCCTATGATGACCTGATAAAAAAATACAGCGCCAAAATTGGTTGGGACTGGAAATTGCTTGCAGCGCAAATATTCCAGGAATCGCAATTCAACCCGGAGGCAAAATCGTGGTCGGGTGCGTTTGGGCTTATGCAGCTTTTACCTGCAACTGCTGCACACTATAATGTAGATACAACTAATATGTCGCCCGAAGCAAGTATAGCTGCCGGTGTGGCTTACCTTAAGGAAGTGGATGGATACTTCGCCAAATTTATACCCGACAAAACTACCCGCATACCATTCGACCTTGCATCGTATGATGTGGGTGCAGGACATATTATTGATGCACGTAACCTGGCCAGCAAATATGGCCTTGACCCTAATAAGTGGGAGAATAATGTGGCTTACTTCCTGCTTAACGAATCGCTGCCCCAGTATTACAACGACCCTATTGTAACATTTGGGTATTGCCGCGGACAGGAACCCTACCAGTATGTGCGTGAGATAATGAACCGTTACAGCATGTACAGCGACCAGATAGCTTATCAATACACAGCAAAAAAGTAACCTCAAACAATAATTTCAATTCCTAAATTCCTCAAGCCATGAATACAAACGACAAAACAATTGATGTGCTGGGCTGGCTGCAAGACCAGGTAAGGAGCATCAGCCAGGCTATAAATGACCTGGAAAAAAGCCATAACTATGGCAAAGCTGCTATGTGCGAAGGGATGCGCGAAGCCTATATGAAGTGTATAGAAAAATTGCAGGCTTGACCCATCATTCTTTCATGCTCAGTGCTCAACATGACCATTCACAATTTTATTGCCATTCATAGTACCCTACCCGGGATTAAAATTCAATTAAATTTCACCGGGGTTTCACTTTTTTGCCCTACTTACCTAATTCCTTTTAGTTCAACACCAGCTTGATAAGCCGCTTCCTTAAAGGTGTTCCGCCATCTCTGTAAAAGGTAAAATTCTTATCAATAATGCTTTCATCTGTTAATACTATTTTATATTTTTGCTTGTAAGAATCTACCCCTGCCAGATTCAGAGTCTAAAACCTCAACCCTTACAGGGAGTAGTCATACTTTAACGAATTAATGGAGCCCACCAGGGGGATTAAGTTGCAGGTTTAAAACTAAGACTTGTCCGGGCTCCATTTACTTTTTATACCAGCCACATTACAAGGTCATTATGTATCTGGAAATGAGATAAATAAAACCAATTTTCGTAGTCTTTATTTTATTTATAACTTTGGTGCTTATCAATTATATACTATTTAGCAGTTTATGAGTTTTATAGCAAGTATCCAGGCAAGACAAATTCTTGATTCGAGAGGAAACCCAACTATAGAAGTAGATGTAATAACTGACAGCGGTACATTGGGCCGCGCTGCTATTCCTTCAGGCGCATCAACAGGCATACACGAAGCAGTTGAATTGCGTGATGGCGATAAAGGTGTTTACCTTGGTAAAGGCGTGCTGAAGGCTGTTAGCAACGTAGTTGGCACCATACAAGAAGAGCTGAAAGGCATGTACATTTTTGAACAGCGCCAGATAGACAGTAAAATGCTGGAGATGGATGCTACACCTAACAAAGCTAACCTGGGTGCAAATGCTATACTAGGTGTATCGCTTGCGGTGGCTAAGACTGCAGCAGAAGAATCTCGCCTGCCTTTGTATAAATATATTGGTGGAGTAAATGCAAATGTGCTGCCCGTACCTATGATGAACATTCTGAATGGCGGAGCCCATGCAGACAACAATATCGACTTCCAGGAATTTATGATCATGCCGGTGAATGCAGTTTCGTTTGCTGAAGCATTGCGCATGGGTGCTGAGGTATTTCATCACCTGAAGAAATTATTGCACGATAAAAACTATTCTACCAGTGTTGGCGATGAAGGCGGCTTTGCTCCTAACCTTAAATCGACTGAAGAAGCGCTTAACTTTATTTTAAAAGCTATTGAAAAAGCAGGCTACGAGCCGGGCAAAGATATTTTCCTTGCATTGGATGTGGCTTCTTCTTCTTTCTACCTCGAAAAAGAAAACAAATATCACTTTGCAAAATCATCAGGCGAAAAGCT
>DATHNK010000416.1:0-6872 GCA_035486075.1 Bacteroidia bacterium | reverse complement strand
CTTATGAAGTACTTAGCGACGGAGACAAAAAAGCCCGTTACGACCGTTATGGCCATGCCGGAGTGGGCAGCAGCGCTGCATCCGATGGAATGGGTGGCGCTTTCGGTGGTGGCTTTGGAAACATTGAGGATATTTTTAACCAGTTTGGAGATATTTTCGGTGGAGGCTTTAGCGGCGGTTTTCAACAAGGCGGAAGAAACGTTAGCAGGGGCTCCAATCTTCGTGTAAAGTTGAAATTAACCTTACAGGAAATAGCGACTGGTGTAGAGAAAAAGATAAAAGTAAATAAACATGTTTCCTGCAAAGAATGCAAAGGTACAGGCGCTGAAAAAGGTTCCAGTTATAATACATGCAACACCTGTCATGGTTCAGGATATGTTAACAGGGTGCAAAGGACTTTTATCGGACAAATTCAAACAACCACTTCTTGTCCTACATGTAACGGAGAAGGGAAGATCATAACTCAAAAATGCAAAGTCTGCCACGGACATGGCATAGTGGAAGGAGAAGAAGTAATTGGTGTAAAAATTCCGGCAGGCGTTGAAAACAATATGCAACTCTCGGTTTCGGGCCAGGGTAACGCAGCGCAGAGAGGTGGTATTGCCGGCGACCTGATCGTTATAATTGAAGAGATTGAACATGAACATTTGAAGCGTAACGGGGTTAACCTCTATTACGATCTATACGTAAATATTGCTGATGCAGCGCTTGGTACATCGGTAGATGTCCCGACTATTGACGGCAAAGCAACTGTTAAAATTGAAGCCGGAACACAAAGCGGAAACATCCTTCGGCTGAAAGGTAAAGGCTTGCCTAAACTAAACAGCTATGGGAAAGGTGATATTTTAGTCAACGTATGCGTATGGACCCCTCAAAGCCTTACCAGCGACGAAAAGAAACTGCTGGATTCCTTGCGTAAATCACCCAACTTCAATCCTCAGCCAGGGAAGAAGAACAAGAGTTTCTTCCAGCGGATACATGAGATGTTTGAGTAATTCCGCTTTTCTTATTTTTTTAGTATAACTTTCTTTCTTAAAGAGGGTTTGGCGTCTTCCGATTAATATTTGAAGGCATGAACCAACCTTTTCACTTTTCGGTACGTAATAGTTGATGTTTTAAAGGTCTGAATCCTCTTGACTCCATCAATCTTCACAAGCCATGAATAATAATATTTCACAGAGAGTTACAAACTTTTTGATTGTAATTTTCCTATCAACATTGCAGGCTGCAGCCCAAAACATAAATAGTGCTCCGTCAAGAGCATGGACTGTATCCAATCCTTTTGAGCATAAAGTTTTTATTGAAAATGCTGGGCAATTTACCAACGATGAGAAAAACAGCAATAAGCAACCCATCTTGTATTACAACAAATTAGGAAATATTCAACTCTATTTTACGGCATCCTCTATTACATTCAGATACGATAGCACCGTCAAAACAGTGGATGATGAAGAGAATGACACCGGGTTAAGTCCTCCCGACCACGATAAAAACATAAAGACTATTCCGCAATTTTTAACCATGAACTGGCAAAATGCAAATCCAGATGTTGAAATAGAAGTAATGGACCAGGTACCTTATTATTTTACCTATAATAATCCGAATGACCCTTCCGGGCATACAGGTATTAGTGCTAATGCGTATAGAAAGCTTATATATCATAATCTTTACAAGGGCATTGATGTTGAATTTTATTATCCGGAAGATAAGGGAGGATTGGAATATACCATTACAGTAAATCCGGGCGCGGATCCATCGGATATAAAAATGGCTTATTCAGCGAATGTAAAGATGCTGCATGAAAACAATGGAATCTCGATAATTTCTCCTGTTTTAAATATTATTGACCACGCCCCCACTGCCAAAGACAGGGCAGGAAATTCGGTAGCTACTGAATTTTCTGTAAATAATAATATAGTCACTTTTAAGACTGACAATTATGATAAAACAAAAGCCCTTGTAATTGATCCGTGGATCACATCTACGCACTTTGCCGTTAATAATCTGGCGTATGATGTAAATTACGATAACTACGGGAATGTTTATATTGGTGGGGGAACACCACCCTATGCCATAAATAAATATGATAAAAACGGGAATTTAATCTGGAGTTATTCAACACCTTTTGGAACATCCCTTTGGTGGGGTGATTTTGCAGTTGATGTAAGGAATGGTAATTCGTATATCGTTAAAGGCCTCGGCGGTATTAATCCTATAAATGCAGTAAAAATTAATACAAATGGAAAACAACTTGCTGAGTACACAGATAATGCCTGGAATTTTGAATTGTGGAGAGTTGCCTTTGACTATTGCAATAACCAGCTTATAGTTGCAGGAGGACTGAATGATCAGGCAGCATATCTTGATACTGACCTTAATACGGAAACTAAAATTCTTTTAATAAACAACGCAATCCCTCATGATATGTCATTACTGGCCTTGGACAATCAGGGTAATGCGTATATGGGAACCAATTTAAGTTCCTTCAGTGATCCGGGATACAATAATGTAATTTTTAAACTGCCTGTTTCCAATTTAGGAAACCCAACCTACATTGTAAGTGATTATCATAAGTTCAAAGAACTCGTGTCTCTGACCTACTACCCTCCACAACCTAATAACGGAGATAATTACGCTAATGGCTTTAATGGACTAGCAGCTAATAAAGACCTCTTATTGTCGTTCGACGGAGCATCCTTAAGAAAATGGAGGCCTTCCAATGGTACGCTTATTGATAGCATTAAAGTATCACCTACCTCTTTTCAGTGGGGAGGGCTGGCTATAGATTGCGAAGACCATATTTACGCGGGCGACAGTAATTCTATTCAAGTGTATGATTCCAGCCTTAATCTGATAGGTACTATTCCACTGCCTGATACGGTGTACTCTATTAAAACCGGTAATGGACATGTTTATGCCTGTGGTAGCGGGTATGTGGAAGATATTAACCTGATACAACCCTCTGCGCCTACCCTTGCTTTCACCAATCCCAGCAGTTGCTTTACTTCTAACGGTACTGTTACTGCATACCCCAACTGTGGATTTCCTCCCTTTACTTATTCCTGGAGCACCGGACAAACCACCCAAACAATTACAGGTTTAAATATTGGCAACTATACCGTTACAGTTCAGGACCAGGGATGTTTACCAAATTACAATTCTGAGTCTATTAGTCTTTACGGTAACGATGAAGTTTTTGTGCCAAATGCCTTTTCGCCTAATGGAGACGGGGTAAACGATATATTATTTGTAAAAAGTGAATGCCTCACCAGTATCGATTTTGAAGTATTCGACCGTTGGGGTAATAAAGTATTTGAAACTGAAAACCTGAATATTGGTTGGGATGGAACATATAAGGGCTTGCCAATGAATCCCGGAACCTTTGTTTATTTCCTGAAGGCTAATTTGTTTGATGGAACCAGTTTCGAAAAAAAAGGAACTATTGCACTGGTAAGGTAATCGCCAGAATTTACAAACAGATTTGAGCGAACCGGAATTTATTTCCACGGATTTCTTATTTTCGTACCCAATTAGAAAAAAGAAATGGGGAATATCATTACAGCGAAAAATATAGTTAAACGCTACTCCAAACATGTTGCTCTGAATGACGTAAGTTTTCATGTGCCGGAAGGCATTATATATGGACTTCTCGGACCAAACGGGGCGGGCAAAACATCCATGATCCGGATCATTAACCAAATTACCGCACCCGATAGCGGCGAGGTGCTTTTTAATGACGAAAAACTTGTGCCGCAGCACACCCGGTTAATTGGTTATTTGCCGGAAGAACGCGGATTATACAAGAAAATGAAAGTGGGCGAACAAGCGCTTTACCTGGCAAGGTTAAAAGGGTTGACCAAAGCCGATGCTATGGCAAAACTAAAAGAGTGGTTCATAAAATTTGATATTACAGCCTGGTGGGATAAAAAGGTGGAGGATCTTTCTAAAGGGATGGCGCAAAAAGTGCAGTTCATAGTAACCGTTTTGCACGAGCCAAAATTATTAATACTGGATGAGCCTTTCAGCGGGTTCGACCCGATAAATGTGGAACTGATAAAAGGGGAACTATTGCGCCTGAAAAAACAGGGCACCACTATCATTTTATCTACACACAACATGGCTTCGGTGGAGGAATTGTGCGATAATATTACACTCATCAATCAATCGAAAGCAGTGCTGGAAGGCAATGTAAATGAATTACGGCATAGCTTTAAAGAACATTCCTGGGAAGTAAAATTCCAGGGAAAAGATGAGGATATAAGGAATTCACTCAACGGCAAATTTGAATTGCTGGACTTCACCCCCGTGAATAATTTAACCGTGGCTCGGATTAAAATTCCGGAAACCCTTTCTTCAAATGACTTGATAAAGGCAATGTTACCTGTTAGCAATATACTTGGCTTTTCAGAAATATTACCCTCCATGAGCGAAATTTTTATTTCAGCAGTTACAAGAACAAACCCAATTAAGAAAGCATGAGTAAAATAGGATTAATTATACAGCGGGAATACACTACCAGGGCGAGGAAAAAATCATTCCTTGTTATTTCCATTTTAGGGCCACTGCTTTTTGGTGGATTGATATTCATTCCGGCTTTACTTGTAACTAATAAAAACGAAAACCAGCGGATAGTGCTGGTAGACTACACCAAGAGTTTCTGCGGCACATTTACAGACAATGCCACCGTCCATTTCGATTACGGGTATTGTTCCATTGACTCCAACGAAGTAAAAAAAATATTCGCGGATTCAGCCCACGCATCTGTTATGGTAATCCCGAAAATAGAACACCTGATGCAAGTTCAGCTCTATTCCAAAGATGACCCGGGCGATGATGTGGTTTCGGCTATTGAATCGCAAATTAACTCCATGATGGAGATCGCAAATATGAAAGCCAATAATCTCGACCCTAAAATAATTAATGGAGTAAAAAGCAATATCCGGATATTGAACAGGATAGGAAAAGACAATAAGTTGTCAAACAGTTCCTACAATGCGGGGCTTGGCTATGCGTGTTCATTCCTTATCTATATATTTATTTTCCTCTATTCAGTGCAGGTAATGCGGGGTGTTATGGAAGAAAAAATCAACCGTGTAGTGGAAGTAATTATTTCATCGGTAAGGCCATTTCAATTAATGATGGGCAAGGTAATTGGGGTTGGTCTAGTGGGATTAACTCAATTTCTAATTTGGGTTATATTGGGTTATGGCACCTATGCAGTTGGCTCCTCTTATTTTCAGGCACAACAGATCAATCCGAAAAACGCGACCATTTCCCAAACTTATAAAACCGGAATGCCGGTGCAGAATAATAACGTGTTCAATGGGAATAAAATCGGGACGAAAGATGTTGCCACCGCATTTGACGGAGTTGATAATATGTTACGTTCAACTAACTGGATTTTAATTATCGGAGGTTTCCTGTTTTATTTTCTGGGAGGATACATGCTTTACAGTGCATTATTCGCGGCTGTAGGCTCGGCAGTTGACCAGGAAACAGATACACAGCAATTTATGCTGCCCGTTACGATGCCCTTAATCCTGTCCATAGTGGTTATGGGAAGTATTATAACAAATCCGCACAGTACTATAGCGGTTTGGTTTTCAATTATTCCATTTACCGCTCCTGTGGCTATGATGGCACGGCTTCCTTTTGGAATACCTATCTGGCAACTTGCACTATCTATGGTTATGCTTGTAGCTTCTATATTTGGCACTGTGTGGTTAGCCGGCAGAATCTATCGTGTAGGGTTACTTATGTATGGTAAAAAGGTTACCTACAAAGAGCTTGGCAAATGGTTATTCTATAAATAATACACTTTGCGGATATTTGTCTCTCCACTGGACTGGGGCTTGGGCCATGCAGCAAGATGTGTGCCTGTTATCCGCTATTTACTGGAAAAGAAAGTTGAAGTATTAATTGGCGCTGAGGGCGGGCATCTTGCCTTTTTAAAAGAGCATTTCCCTAAAAGCGAATTCATAGATTTTCCCGGATACCGGATTAAATACTCAGCTAAACTTCCGGTTGGTGTGAAGGTTTTACTACAATTACCTCAAATGATCTCAGCCATAAAAAATGAGCATGAATTATTGAGCAAACTCATTACGGAGAAAAAAATTGATGCCGTAATTTCCGACAACCGCTATGGTTTATGGAATGAGAAAATACCTTCTGTTATTTTAACGCACCAGTTAAATATACAAGCCCCCGCCGGAAATAACTTACTTAGCAAAACTGCATACAACTACATTAAGCATTTTAATGAATGCTGGATTTCCGATTACGCAGGTGAAGAAAACCTGTCAGGTGTTCTCTCCCACCCTATCCCCAAAGGAATAAACGGTAAATATGTGGGGCCGCTTTCGAGGTTTGAATCTCTAAAAATACCACAAACCCCTAAAGGGGCTTTAAGTAACGCTACTCAAAGCCCCTTTAGGGGTTTGGGGCAAGATAGGAATATCAAGTACGATTTACTTGTTACACTCTCCGGTCCCGAGCCACAGAGAAGCAAATTAGAGGGAATTATTTTAGAACAATTGAAAGAATTGCCATCAATAAAGGCTTTTATAATTCGGGGATTGCCGGGGACTCACCCCCCAGCCCCCTCTCTACCAAGTAGAGAGGAGGGGCATGTTGAAATTGCAGCCCATTTGCCGGATACAGAATTTTTAGAGAAAATAAATTGCAGTAATGTAATTTTAAGCCGACCTGGTTATTCTACCATTATGGATTTAGATACAATTGGCTGGAAAAAGGCAATCTTTATACCCACTCCCGGACAGACCGAACATGAATACCTGGGCAAACTTATGCAGGAAAGAGGGCATGCTGTAACTTTCAATCAAAAAGGATTTTCCCTGAATGAGGCTTTG
>DATHNK010000415.1:0-2899 GCA_035486075.1 Bacteroidia bacterium | reverse complement strand
TTTTAAAAGCTTACGATATAATGGGAAAGTCATTGGTAGAAAATATGAAAACCCCTATTCCCGAAGACCTCGACTACAAAGTCTTTTTAAAGTTTGACACACCGGATTCAGTCCGGGCTCAATTTGAAAAGAGCTGTTACTATACATTCGACCTGGACCCCGGCTCAAAAGACCAGGTCAATTTTCATATTATTATGGAGACTGATGCCTATAAACAGTGGCTTACAGGCAATACTATGCTATTTCAATGGAATGGTAATATGTTTATCAGTTCCATAGTTTTTCAAAAAGAAGAAAATACTACTGACGAAACTATTCCGTCGGAACCCTACAAACGTTAAACTTCTATTTTTGATACTTTTACAGTTCAATGGCAGTAAAGGAGAATAAAAAAAAGGTACCTGCGAAAACATCCAATGAATGGTTTCTGCCACTATCGGTTATTCTTATCTGCCTCTTTTCCATTTCACTTTATCACAATTCAGCCGATAATGATTTCCTCGATCTGGATGACATGACCATTGTAGTGAAGAATTATCCTTTCATCAGGAATATTTCCAATGCCCCGAAAGCCTTTACGCAGGGGGTATTTCAGGAACAAGGGCAAAAAGATACGCTGGCATCATACTACAGGCCGGTTATGATACTGTCCCTAATGCTTGATGCGAAACTCTCACCTACCACCGAAGAGTATCCAAAACCTAAGCCCTATTTAAAAGCCAATATTTTCTACCATACCATTGCCTGCATTTTATTATTATTGCTGCTACTTCAGTTAAACATACCTCCTCTACCCTCTTTACTTTTATCGCTTGTTTTTACTGTACATCCTTTGCTGAACCAGGCCGTAGCATGGATACCGGGACGTAACGATTCGTTATTGGCGATCTTTATTTTACTTTCATTACTTTTTCTTCTTAAGTATAAAAAGTCCGCTAAAATCTGGATGCTGGCATTACATATCTTCTTCTTCGCCCTTGCGCTTTTCACCAAGGAAAATGCTATAATGTTTATTCCTGTAATACTAATTTTAGTTCGGTTAGTTTTTAAAGAACCTTTCACTGCACCGATATATAAAAAGCTGGGACTTGCTTATATCTTATGTTTAATACCCTGGATATTGATCAGGCAACATGCGCTGGCACTAAATGTCAGCAGTAGTTCGGCATCAGATCTACTGCATAATTTTATTCGTAATCTTCCATTTTTTGTTCAGTATTCCGGTAAAGCTATTTTGCCATTTAACCTCTCGGTTATGTCAACCGCTGCAGATACTAACTATATACTGGGCTTTTCAGCTATTGCAATTGTTGCTGCTTCGCTTTATTTAAGTAAAGAAAAAAATAAAACCATTGTTTGGCTTGGACTGGGTTGGTTCCTGCTGTTCCTGCTGCCATCTTTCTTTTCCGGTTTCAGCGGATTGGAGCACAGGGCTTACCTGCCATTGATGGGCGTAATAGTACTCACATCACAATTCGACTGGATTAAAAATGCGGGAACAAAGTCATTTAGATTAAAAACACTTGCAGGTACAGTAATTCTTTCCTTGGTTATATTGGTTTTCTATGGATTATCTGTAAACCACCTACCAATTTTCCATGACCGGTTCAGCTTTAACAAAAGCGCTATGGAAACCTCTCCAAAATCAGCGTTGCCTTGTTTATATCTTGCACAACACTATGAGGAAATAGGTGATTATAACAATGCCATCAGCGCTTACCGGGAAGCCCTGAAGAGGGATTCAACTTCAGCGATGACCCATAGCAATATTGCCGGAGATTACATCCGCTTGAATATGTATCCTGAAGCCGAGAAAGAATTGCGGATTGAAATAGCAAAGCATCCAACCAATAATATTGCCGTATTCAACCTGGGATTAGTACAATTTCAATTTGAAAAAAAATATGATGAAGGCCTTGAACTATGGAAAAAATCTGTCTCCATGGATTCCTCGTTTGCACAGCCTTATAAGGTTATCTTCCAATATTACCAGGCATCCGGCGATAGCGCCAACACAATTCTATACCGGAATCTGTATTATAAGATAGTGAAGTAGGCAAATATTTTATGGATCTTAAGTTTTATTTGCCTGTCGGTTTAAACCTGAATTTAACCTTAGTAGAAAAGAATACTACTGGATATAGCTAAACCTTATTAGGTGCCAATAAGGTCAAAAAATCAGGATAAGTTTAATTTTTCTATTAAGGTTAAAACCAACATAACCCACTTTTTACTAAAAGAAGTTAAAAATCCAAGTCAATTCTTTGGTAAAAAAAATAAATACTACTTTCACGTACTTTTTTAATACTCATATTACATGGCACTAGGCGAAAACAATCTTTTAGAAAACAAATTCACCAAACTCAACAACATTGTCGGATGGTGCGTATTCCTTATAGCCTGCTTCGTTTACTGGAGCACGGTGGAACCCACAGCCAGCTTCTGGGATTGCAGCGAAAACCTTTCTATATATTACAAACTTGAAATAGGCCACCCGCCCGGGGAACCATTCCTGCAATTGCTTCAGCACTGTATCTCGCTGCTAAGTTTTGGCGATGTGCATAAAGTGGCGCCCATACTTAACCGTGCCTGCGCCACCTACAGCGCGCTCAGCATATTGTTCCTCTTTTGGTCAACTACCTTTTTCGCTAAAAAATTATATGCCCGTTTCGGTGAACTTACCGATGCAAGGATATATGCCATTCTGGGTGCCGGAGCTATTGGAGCCTGTTCCTTTTTATTCACAGATTCCATCTGGTTCTCGGCTACCGAAGCCTCTGTGTGGGCCATGTCTATCTGTTTTACATCGCTCATGTTCTGGATCTCTACCAAATATGCCCGTTCCACCGATCACAGCGAACGCTGGCTTATCTTATTATCTATGATGGTTGGCCTGGCA
>DATHNK010000414.1:0-6047 GCA_035486075.1 Bacteroidia bacterium | reverse complement strand
GGCTACGGATAGTTTATAAAAATAATCCTGCCACCTATCCCTACGAAATTTGGGAATACTACCGCCTGCCGGACGGACAAACCGAAGTAAAATTTGTGTTCTATACTACCGCAATTGAAACCAATGATTATGTGTTGCTGCATTCTACGGCAACCGGAGAGATACAGAATCCGGCATGGCAATCGGCGCTATATAGCCGCCTCGATACGCACACGCTTCTGCCCGGCAACCTAGACCAGCAGACTATTCAAGATGATATGGGTGAAGATGTAAACAGCCAGTTCAACAATCCACATTGATACAGCAAACATAGCGTGGAAGACAAATGCCGTGTGGCTGTAATAATTTTAAACTGGAACGGAAGAAAATTCCTGGAACAGTTCCTGCCCGCGGTCTGCTCCTTTTCCGAAAATACAGCGGAAGTGTATGTGGCAGATAACGCCTCCACCGATGATTCCATAGCTTACCTGAAAGATAATTTTCCGGCTGTGAAAATTATTATCAATCCGCAGAACGGTGGTTTTGCCTATGGTTATAATGCCTCGCTCGGAAAAATAAATGCGGAATATTATATCCTTCTTAATTCCGATGTGGAAGTTACCCGGGGCTGGATAGAACCCATAATTAAATTAATGGACAGTGATAATGCGATTGGCGCCGTTCAACCCAAAATAAAATCGTTCACCAATCCCGGTTATTTTGAATATGCCGGCGCGGCAGGCGGTTTCATTGATATTTACGGGTACCCATTTTGCCGCGGGCGTATTTTTGATACGATTGAAAAAGATGAAAAACAATACGATAAAGAAAGTGAAATTTTCTGGGCCACCGGTGCCTGCCTGTTTATAAGGTCGGCCTTATACCATGAATTAGGTGGTTTTGACGAGGACCTGTTTTCGCACCAGGAAGAAATAGACCTGTGCTGGCGCATGAAGCTGCTCGGGCATAAGGTGATGTATTGCCCGTCTTCCGAAGTGATGCATTACGGAGGTGGAATGCTGCCGAAATCCAATCCATTTAAAACGTATTTGAATTTTCGCAATAACCTCATTATCCTCTGCAAGAACCACCCCTCGCGCACGTTGCTGTGGAAGATATATGTCCGCATGATACTCGACGGTATCGCCTGCTGGCGCTATTTTTTTATGGGAAACAGCAAAGACGCTATTGCCATTATAAAGGGGCACCTGGATTTTTACAGGAGCCTTCCCAAGACCCTGAAAAAAAGGAAAGCATTGAAGAGCCGTAACCTGAAACCCGCTACCTTCATATATAAGCGGAGCATCGTTAAGAAATATTTTATCCAGCGGAAAGTATATTTTTCCCAGCTTAATTCTTCCGATTTTTCCTGAATATGGACTGGCACTCTTCCATAAGGGGATTCAAAGGATACCTGCAACTTGAAAAATCCTTATCAGCCAACAGCATTGAGGCGTATCTTCATGATATAGCGAACCTGAAGAATTTTTTCGATGTGAAAAAAATAACCGTCAGCCCGGAAAATGTAACCTTCCGGCAGTTGCAGGAATTTATTGCATTCATAATTGAACTGGGCATTGGCCCGCGCAGCCAGGCGCGCATGATATCGGGCATAAGGGCATTCTACAAATATTTACTGATGGAAGATGCCATAAAGCAAAGCCCCGCCGATCTGCTGGAACTTCCGCGCCTGCCGCAAAAGCTGCCGGAGGTGTTAAGCATTGAAGAGATAGATATGCTGGTAAACGCCATCGACCTTAGCACACCGGAAGGGCAGCGCAATAAAGCCATGCTTGAAACCCTTTACTGCTGCGGCCTCAGGGTTACCGAACTGGTCACCTTAAAAATTTCCGATATAATTTTTGAAGAAGAATTTGTGAGGGTTATAGGCAAAGGGAACAAACAACGCCTGGTTCCGCTGGGCCTTAGCGCCGCCAAATACATAAAAATTTACCTGGAAGAAGTGAGGCCGCATGTTCCGGTGCAAAAGGATATGGAAGATATTGTTTTTCTTAACCGCAGAGGCAGGGGTATGACACGCGAAATGGTATTCATCATTATTCAGCAATTGAAAATGAAAGCAGGGCTGAATAAAAAGATCAGCCCGCATACCTTCAGGCATTCATTTGCCACGCACCTGGTGGAAGGTGGTGCGGACCTGCGTGCAGTGCAGGAAATGCTGGGACATGAAAGCATTACCACAACGGAAATTTATACCCATATTGACAGGGAATATTTACGCGATGCCATCCTGCGTTTTCATCCCAGGAAGTAATTTCTTTAAACAGTTATTATATCCTGCTTCAAACTTTTTAACTTTGTAGTATTCAGAAAACGGGTTGTATCCCCGTTTGAAATGCGTGTGTAAATAAAAATAAAGCAAATTTTAAAAAACATAGTAAATAAACCTAATGTAATATTATATATGAACGTACACGAACAAATCAAAGAGTATATTACCGGCCAGCCTGAACCAAAGCGCGTTGATATGCAGGCATTGCACAATCGCATACTTATGGTTTTACCGGGTTGTAAAGTATGGTTCGATAATGGTAAAAACAGCGAAAATAAAACTGTTAGTAACCCTACTATAGGGTATGGGTTTTACACCATAAAATATGCCGATGGAAAGACCAGGGATTTTTTTCAAATTGGTTTGAGCGCAAACAAAACCGGGATCTCGGTCTATGTCCTTGGTATCAAAGATAAAACATACTTAGCCCAAACGTTTGGAAAAAAACTAGGCAAGGCGAGCGTTACAGGGTATTGCATTAAGTTCAAAACGCTAAAAGAGATAAACATTGATGTACTTGAAGAGGCAATACGATATGGGGTTGAGGTTACAAGTGAAAATTAAATTTCAAACAGAGGCACTACCGGAAAACAAATAATAAGTTAAAACGCAGCACAGTGGCAGATATGAATTCCCCCCATAGCGGTTTACGTAATTTTACCACTACTTACAGGTATGGTAAATTGCTATTGCTACTTTGTTTTTTTGCCTGTAAAAGTGTCTTCGCCCAAAGCACGCTTCCGTTTGATAATTTCAGGATGAATGATGGATTGCCCAGTTCAGAGGTTTACCATGTTCTGCAGGATTCCAGGGGCTTCATGTGGTTTGGTACCGATCATGGAGTATGCCGTTACGACGGGTATATATTTAAAACGTTTACTACAGCGGATGGTTTGGCGGATAACACAATTTTTGAATGCATTGAAGATTACAAAGGCAGGATATGGTTTCGCTCGTATTCGGGAAAACTCAGTTATTATTACCATGATTCGATTTTCAGTTTGCCGGTAAATGAGCAGTTGAGGAACTTGTTGCAGCAATCGCATATTACGTCGCTGGTGGTAGATAGCACCGATAATTTGTATATAACTAATAGCCTTGTATCAGGTTTTGTAAAAATTGATCTTAAACAAAAAAATTCCATCAGGTTTATTCCTTTACCGTCGAAGATCGCTTATCTTATAAACGTATCACACGCGGCTGAACCTTTAATAGGTACAACGTATGGTATAAATGGTAAATGGTCAACGGATGCGTATTCCTTTATTTCTCTTTACACTATTTCCCCGCAGGATACGTGCCCTCAATTCCAGGTAAAAATAGCCATGGACAAATCAAATGAACGGCCTCTTTTGTGGTATATTCAGGCAATACGAACCCAAAGCGGAGATATAGCTTTTTCGTATGACAATTCATTTCTTATCCTGCATAAAGATAAAATAACTTTCAGCTATTTCTTTAATGATCATATTACAAAATTAGGGTGCGATAAGCATGGCAGAATATGGATCGCCACGAATAATGAACAGCCTGCCTACTATTTTAACGGCAAGATAATGCGGCTTTCTGTAATGAAAGTTTTACAGGATAAGCAAATAAGCTTTGTTACTTCTGACGATGAAGAGGGCCTTTGGTTAACAAGCCTTACCAACGGAATTTATTATTTAAACCCCCTTGATTACGGCATCAGAACCGAGGAAGACGGATTGCCGGGGAATAAAATTAACCGGCTGATTTTAGCGCCCGACAGTTCTGTATGGGTAACCACGTCGCCGGGTTCGGTTATCACCATAATAAACCACGATACCCTTACCCAGCGTAAAGTAGAACCCCTGACGAATTCAACAACCATTAACTCCATATTGTTTCATAAAGATAACACGGTATGGATAAGCAGCGGAGAAGGCCTATATATTTATGATGATAAGGACAAATTTCATGTACTGGATGTAAGACTCAAATTTGGTGAAAAGGATATTGCCCAAACCGGTGATGGTAGTGTATGGATCAATTGCTCGGGCAATGTGAAACTTTTTAGAAGAGAGAAGGATTCAATACACTTTAAAAAAGTAATAAACGTAGGCGCGGCCGTTACCAAGTTGCTTGAAAAGCCTGATAATAGTTTATGGCTTGCTACCTTGAATGGGTTGTGGGAATATGTAAACGACTCCCTTATTAATTTAGGCAAGAAATATCCGGTTTTAGAAAAGCGTGTGGATGATATAACTTTGTCACCACGGGGCGATCTGTGGATAGCCACACGCGACACGGGTTTGATAGCATTGAATAAAAACCGGCTTATATATGTAAATGTAAAGAACGGGCTGGTGAGTAATTTTTCCCATTGTCTCAGCTTCGATTATAAAGGAAATTTGTGGGTGGGGACCAATACGGGCCTGTCGCAAATTATTCTGCTGTACGACGAACAGGGAAATTGCCGGATAGATTCCATAAAAAATACAGTGTCGCCCAACTTAAAGGAAATAAACTGTATTGCCTGCAATAAAAATATTGTTTATGTCGGCACGAACAATGGATTAGTTTCATTCGATATGAATAAAATGAATACGAATAAAACACCGCCTCCCGTATATATTACCGGCTGGAAAATAAATAATAAGGATATTGCGGTAAGCCCAACGAATTTAAAATTGGGGTATGACGAAAACAATATTGTAATAAATTATGTTGGCTTAACTTACCGCGACCCCTCGCACATCTTGTATCGCTACCGGATGGATGGAATTGATACAGGCTGGATATACACGCAATATACCGTTGTTCAATATCCTAAATTGCCTCCCGGCGAATATTCCTTCCTGGTTAGCGCCCGCAATAGCGACGGGGTGTGGAGCAAAGGATATGCCACCGTAAGTTTCGTAATTGCACCACCCTTCTGGAATATATGGTGGGTTAAGCTGCTGGTGTGTATTCTGTTAATTTTAGTAGTATATTGGCGGATACGCGTTGTGTTGAACCGCGACAGGATAAAAGCGGAAGCCAATCAAAAATTAACGGAAATGGAACTGCGGGAATTAAGGGAACAAATGGCCCCTCACTTTTTATTTAATAATCTGAATACACTATCATACCTGGTAGAAAGCAAATCTCCTGATGCGTCTGTTTTTGTGGATGAACTTTCCAAATATTTCCGCTATTCGCTCCAGTCGCGCAATGTGGAGTTTACCGAATTAAGCAACGAACTGCAACAGGCCCAAAGATACATCCACCTGCTGAGGATACGCTACGGCGACAAGTTAGTGGTGAAATGGGATATCGACGAAAAGCGGTCCGGGTATTTTATTTCCAACCACTCCCTGCAATTACTGCTCGAAAATATCATCAAGCATAATGTTGTTTCGGTGGAAAGCCCCCTGTTTGTGGAAATTAAAACCACGGAAACCAACACCCTTATTGTAAAGAATAACCTGCAACCCAAGATCGGCAGCGAGGAATCTACCGGGCTTGGCCTGAAAAGCATTGACGAACGTTACTATTTATTATATAAAAGAAATATAAAAGTTACACGCACCGCCGATTCATTTTATGTAGAACTGCCTTTATTAACCCCTAACGAATATGAAAGCGCTGATAATTGAAGATGAACTGCCAGCTGCAGGAAGGCTTAAAAGTTTACTGGCAAGCCTGGATGATGAAATAGAAATTCTGAATGTTTTACCAAGCATTGAGAAGGCGGTACAGTGGCTGGAAGAGAATGATTTTCCCGATGTAATATTTATGGATATTGAACTTTCCGACGGGCGCTGTTTTGAAA
>DATHNK010000413.1:0-4646 GCA_035486075.1 Bacteroidia bacterium | reverse complement strand
GTCCAGTCCATGAGCTCTTCAAAGTCTTTCTCCGTCTCCCCCGGATAGCCCACTAAGAATGTAGTTCGTATGGCTATTCCCGGAACTTTTTCCCTGATGGTTTCAACAAGTTTAGTCGATTTCTCCTTAGTAATACCTCTGCGCATAGCCTTCAGCATATTGTCAGAAGCATGTTGCAACGGCATATCAAGATAATTGCAAATATTAGAACAGTTCTTAATAGCATCTATGGCATCCATGGGAAACCCGCTCGGGAAGGCATAATGCAGACGAATCCAATCCAGCCCTTCTACATCGCTTAGCTTATATAGCAATTCAGACAGATTCCTTTTGCCATAAATATCCAACCCGTAAAATGTAAGGTCTTGCGCTATGAGCATGATTTCTTTTACTCCATTCTTCACCAAATTTTTAGCCTGTAGCACCAACTGTTCAGCAGGAACTGAAATATGATTGCCCCGCATTAATGGTATTGCACAAAAGGAGCATTTTCTGTCACAACCTTCAGATATCTTTAAATAGGCATAGTGATTGGGGGTTGTAAGCAATCTCTCCCCCACCAATTCATGTTTATAATCCGCTTTTAAGGTTTTTAGTAAACGTGGCAAATCGCGGGTGCCAAAATAGCCGTCCACTTCCGGTATTTCCTTTTCCAATTCCGGCCTGTAGCGCTCGCTCAGGCAGCCTGTAACATATACCTTATCAACATTGCCATGCTGCTTGGCATTTACATAATGCAAAATAGTATCAATGCTTTCCTGCCTTGCATTATCAATAAAACCGCAGGTATTTATAATTACAATGGACGAATCATCTTTTTCCGATTCATGCACAACATCGTATTTGTTCGCTTTCAACTGGGTCATAAGCACCTCTGAATCTACCAAATTCTTGGAGCATCCAAGTGTAACTACATTTACCTTGTTCTTTTTAAGTGTTTTTGTCTTCAATTTGGGATGAGGGGCTTATTTAAGGCGCAAAGCTACGTTAAATTAGGGGATTAAGGAAACTATACGGTTCAATTAGCTTACAAGGGCAGTTGCTGTTAATTAACCTTAAATTCTTCCGCCTCCTTTAGGTTTCACTTATCTTTACTACACTTTAATTGAAATATATGAAGATAAAATCGATCCTTGCACTGCTTTTCGCCGCTTTTCTCGTTTCTTTTACATCCGAAAATTTTAAGAAGGACCAGCTTAAATATACCAATGTGCGAACCGCTTATAAAGAAAAATGGTCCATTGTTAAAGAAAAACTTGCAACTGCAGGAGTCGATACCAACAATTTCCAGGTATTTATAAGAGTATTTAAACAAGAAGCGAAATTGGAAGTATGGGCAAAATCCCCTGGGCTTTCTCAGTTCAAACTAGTGGAAACTTATGCTATTTGCCAATCATCGGGCGAGTTGGGGCCAAAAAGGAAACAAGGTGACAGGCAAGTTCCGGAAGGGTTTTACGAGGTGGCTTCTTTTAATCCTCAAAGTGAATTTTATCTTGCCTTAAAGGTCAGCTATCCTAACAAATCAGACCTGATGAAAGCAATTAAAGGAGACCCCGGCGGAGATATTATGATTCACGGCAATTGTGTTACAATTGGCTGCATGCCACTCACCGACGACAAAATAAAAGAGGTCTATATTATGGCTGTTGAGGCAAGGAACCATGGACAGCAAAATATACCAATACACATTTTTCCTGCCCAACTCAATGATTCGGGAATGCAGCAGTTAAAAAGCCTCACTGATGATATGGGAAAAATAAATTTCTGGACCAATCTGCAAGCAGGTTATCAATACTTTGAAACTAAAAAGATCCCGCCAAAAATTGGTATTGATACCCATGGGAATTATACCATAGATTAGGCTTTAAACCTGTTCGACTTCTGGCATACTTTATTATTTAATTGTTACCTCAATTACGTGTTTTTTAAAGGTTGTGCAATAGTGTTACATTTGTGTACCAATTCCTTTATTCTGAAAAAACTTCCCTTTTTAATATATTTCGTAATTGCTTCTTCACTTTTACCCTTAAAAGCGCAAGACAGACACGCTATTGATTCACTTCAAAACGAACTCCGGAGTTACGAAGCCAATAAAAAGGAACTGGGCCGGAATGCCACCCCACTGGCAGACACCCATAAGGTTAATATCCTTTATCGTATAGCAATTCAATATTGGGGCAACATTTCCGATACGGGTATTAACTATGCAAAGCAAGCCATGGAACTGTCCAGGCAAATAGGGTATGAGAAAGGCATTGGCAACGCCTGGAACGTAATGGGGCTTTGCAACATGGCTTTGAAAAATAATTCCGCAGCCATTGACTGTTATCATAAAGCATTGGAGATTAGAAAGGAGATAGGCGATAAAACGGGTATGGCTTGGACCTATAATGACATGGGTATATTATACGGCAATATGGGCGAAATTGATGAGTCTATCAAGAACCATTTAAACTCATTAAAGATTAAGGAAGAAACAGGAGACAGGTCGGGCATGGCGGCAACATATGGTAAAATAGGGCACAATTATTTCGGCATGGGTAAATTTGCGGAAGCCGTAAATTATTACCTGAATGCGTTGAAAATAGGGGAAGAAGATAATGACAAGCTTCAGATCTGCGGGTTTTATGATGATATAGGCAATGTCTATTTTACCGAAGGCAATTATACCGAGGCATTAAAAAATTACCGCAACGGATTGAAAATGGCGAATGAAACCGGTGATAAATTCCTGATAGCCTTTGCTGATATCAACATGGGACGGATCAGTTATAAGCAGGGTAATGATACGGGAGCCATCCGTTACATGCTTGACGGGTTGAAAATTTTTGAAGGAGTGCATGACCATGAAAATGCCGCCGATATTCATCATCATTTAGGTTTGGTGTATTCCGCCATGAAAAATTATCCGCTGGCGTTAACCTATGCCGATTCTTCCTTAAAGGAATCGATAGCGGAGGGTGCCCAGTATTCCATAGCGAGAGCATATATTGAAGTGGGGTCCATTTATGAAAAACTGGGCAAGCTTCAGCAGGCGCTGGACACCGTTACAAAAGGACTTCAGCTGGCAAAAAAAGGAGAGGCAAAAGTCGAAATGCAGAATGGCTATAGCAGCCTTGCGGAAATAAATGCTGAAATGCAGAATTATAAAGGAGCATATGAAGCGGAAAAAGAATACGTGATTAACCTCGATAGCATCAGGAGCAGCGAAAGCGTAAAGAAAATCGCTACCCTCGAAATGAATTACGCCTTTGAAAAAAAAGAAGATTCCATGAAGGCGGAACAGGAAAAAACCGATATTATTAAAACTGCCGAAAGCAACCGTAAAACTATTATTACCCTTAGTGCTATTGTAATTTCCATTCTAACAGCGCTCATGGCAATTTTTATGATAAGAGGGCAGCTGATAAAACGCCGGAAGGATAAAATAATTTTTGAAAAGGAGACCAACCTGTTACAATTGGAAAAGCAGAAAATGGAAGGCGAATTGGCCAAAGCCAAGGCCACGCTGGACGACTATATTGTAAGCATGATGGAAAAGAATGCCTTACTGGAACAATTCAAAGTAGATGTAGAAAACTTGAAAAACCTGAAAGCTAAAGAAATAGATGAAAATAGGATTGAGAACCTGGAACATTTGAATAAAACTACCATTCTTACCGACGAAGACTGGAATAAATTTAAAGAGCTTTTTGAGCAGGTTTATAAGGGGTTCTTTATTCGGCAAAAAGAAAAACTTCCCGAACTTACCCAGGCGGAAATACGTTTATTATGCCTTACCAAACTAAAATTAGACACCAAACAAATGGGCGGAATTTTAGGCGTATCATTCGATACCATTAAAAAATCGCGCCACCGCCTGAGGAAAAAACTCGGTTTGTCTGAAGAAGATACAATTGATGAAATTGTAGACACTATTTGATTATCAGATAGTCAATAAATTGTCCCCCATTTTGTCCCCGCACCTTGTTAGGGATTAGCATTTACTGGATATACTTTTGAAGTGTACGCCTAACCCAATACTTTTTCCTTATGAAAAAACTACTTGTCTTTTCACTTTTGCCTTTTCCCCTTCTCCTTTTTCCTCATTTGTGCAAAGCACAAATTGCCATCAACAACACGGCAGCCAACCCCGATGCATCCGCCATACTTGACTTGAAGACCGGCAACACAGGGGTAAATAAAGGGTTTCTGCCACAATCGGTTGCGCTTACCAATGTTACAACTGCGGCCCCTGTTGTGTCTCCCGCTACGGGGCTTATTGTATTTAGTTCTACCGCCCCCACGGGGGGAAACGGCACAGGCTACTATTACTGGAACGGGACTGCCTGGGCCAGTTTAAATAACACATTTAGCGGAGCCGGAACCAATAACTACGTTGCCCGCTGGACACCCAACGGAACAACGCTCGGAACAGGATTGATACAAGACAATGGAACCGGGGTTGGGATCAACAATGCGCCCGTTTCAGGAAATATGCTCTATGTCAGTTCAACCGGGCATGTGGGTATTTATTCAAGCGGAGATTCAGCCGTAGCTGCCTACGGAAGCTGGGACGGCGTAAAAGGGTTTGGAACTTTTTACGGTGTGGAAGGGCATGGAAATACCGGAGGCATTGAAGGGGTGGGTGTTAAATACGGAGGAAA
>DATHNK010000412.1:0-2844 GCA_035486075.1 Bacteroidia bacterium | reverse complement strand
GGGTAAGATTGCTTCGCAAAGCCTCGCAATGACGAACTTTTGCTATTTCTCACTAATTAGCTTCCCGCTCCCAATCAAACCCCCATCCTCCTTTATTACCCTGTAAAAATAAACCCCTGCGGATTGCTCACTCAGGTTAATTTTGGTATTAGCAGAATTTAGAGTTGCTTTATAAACCCTTTCTCCAAGCACATTATATATTTCCACGTTGCATTTATCATTTATGTTTGAAAGGGAAATTCTAAAAGAACCGTTATTTGGATTAGGATAAACTTTTACCCCTCCGCTCTCTTCTTTCACCACACCTACACCTGTACTGTAATTGCACCCTATTGTATCACACCCCAAACTATCGGTTTTTACTACCCATATATAAGGAGGGGAACTAAATGTCCATCCTGAAGAAATAAATCCTCCGTCTCTTGTTACTAAAATATCAGTTAAATAATCTGCGTCCCCGGGATAAAATTTATAATAATATTTAAGCCATTTTTGATTACCATTGGAATCGGTTCTTAATATTGACCCTGGCTCTGCCTCATTTATGGTGTCACCATATCCGCAACTTACGATGTCGCCATTTGGCATTTCTCGAAGATTATAGAGACCATCATAACCTGATATATTATGTACTCCATATGTCTTGTTCCATATCATGTTTCCAGTATCATTCAGTTTAGCTAGATATATATGAGAAAAGGCTATTGCCCCATTCCAATTGAGACTATCATCCCAGAAACCACAAACGGCATATCCTCCATTCTTTAGTGTTCTAATTGAAAAAGCATGTACATCACAAAGCGGATTTGTAATATATTTTACCCACTGTATGTTACCAGAAGAATCAGTTTTCATTATCACAATCTCTCCATTTTGGCAAGCTAGTTTTGAGTAATTTGCAATGGTATCATTTTCATAAGCACATAAAATATAACCTCCATCTTTACATGTATCTATGCCTGAGGGTTCTCTGGTACTATTAATTGTATTATGA
Organism: Bacteroidia bacterium; assembly: GCA_035486075.1. GTDB lineage: Bacteria > Bacteroidota > Bacteroidia > JABEUT01 > JABEUT01 > JABEUT01. The sequence goes on along the minus strand of DATHNK010000412.1, from coordinate 1,850 downwards.
TATGTCCGTCTCCAAATTTCATTGCCCATGCTATCTGTCTTTCTTAAAAAAAGCGTACACATAGTATAATTTTGATCGGACCAATTTGTCCAGCATCCAAAAATTAAATTGGTTTTGTTTCTTGTTGCTTTTATTTCGTCAATGAAGAAACTTGTCGTATCACGGTTGTTTTTTGTCCACAATGTGTCTCCATTCTGGTCAAAACGATACAATCCCCAGTAATCAGTTTGTGAAGAGGTGTCATTTTGCCATGTTATTACCTCTAAACCTCCACCAGAGGGCGATAAAACCCCCAATTCATTATTTGTGCCAAAGGGAATAAAATCATAACCAACCTTATGATAGGATTTTTGCCATAATATATTTCCTGCACTGTCAATTTTTGTAATTGCGGGATCCTGATGGTTTGTAGAATCTACAGTTATTCCATAAACTATATATCCTCCTGGAGCATCTTGAATACTAAATGACCACGAATCAGAGTAAGGGCTAATTGGAAAAGCCTTATTAAACTCAATATTCTGGGCAATTAAAAAACCACCCTCAATAAAGATAAAGAATAATAATAAAACACTTTTTATATACATTACTTCTCTATTACCAACTTACCTCTTTGCATAACTTTGCCATCAACCATAATGCAATATAGGTAAAATCCAGAAGATACTTATAGTTGCTTTTTGAACTCTTTAAGCTCCAGTTTTTCACCATCAAAAACAGCGTAGGTGGAAAAATTAACCCATTCGCCCAGGTTAATGTAAAGTGAATCGCCTACCCTGATTTCTAACGGTAAATGGCGATGCCCGAATATGAAATAATCGAAATGCTCGGTCTTTAATTTTTCCTTTACAAACGATACCAGGTACTCGTTCTCTTCTCCTTTGAAGGTCTCCTTGCCTTGTGCCAGCCTGCTTTTGCGCGACCAGTAATTGGCAATGCCTATACCTAAATTGGGGTGAATCCTTGCAAAGAGCCACTGGCAAACCGGGTTGGCAAAAACCTTTTTAATAAACTTATAGCCATGGTCGCCGGGCCCAAGCCCATCGCCATGCCCCAGGAAAAACTTTTTACCGGAATATTCCCTCACAATAGGTTGGCGATAGATTGTAACCCCCAATTCTTCATGCAGGTAGTTGAACATCCACATATCATGGTTGCCCGTAAATACATTTACCGGGATTCCGGAATCGGTCAACTCTGCAATCTTACCTAAAAGCCTGGTATATCCTTTAGGGATGGAATGTTTATACTCAAACCAAAAATCGAAAAGGTCGCCCATCAGGTAGACTTCAGCGGCATCCTTACGTATTTCCTCAAGCCATTCCACTATGCGCTTTTCCCGAACAAGGCTTTCCTCGCGGCTTGGCGCCCCTAAATGGAAATCAGAAGCGAAGTATATTTTTTTAGGCATCAGGAGTAAGGAATAAGGAATAAGGGATAAGGAGTAGGGAAAAAAGATAAGTATTCATAAATTGCAAATTTAAGGCTTCATTGACTTTATTAAACCCCGAATTATTTTTGAAATATCATTTACTTTTTTCAATAATTCTTCTTTCTCGCTTTCTGAAATATACTTTAATTTGGCAGCAAGATACGGCATAGACTTAACTTCACTGCATGAACCTATTGCGATATAAAGAAATCTTGAAAAATCGGCGTTGGAACTTCTGTCAAATCCTTCAGCAATATTATTAGATATTGAAACAACGGCCCTGCAAATCTGATCTCTGAAACTAAAATCCTTGCACAATTTAAATGCAGAATAAATATCAATCGCAAGTTCCTGGGCTTTTTGCCAGGCAATTATATCTTCAAACTTCTGTATTGCCATTCTTCCTACTTTATTGCCT